>JAVCCS010000180.1 GCA_030765365.1 Candidatus Theseobacter exili | reverse complement strand
TCTTCTCTTTCCCTTTAATCTTTAACCTGACAACCTTCTCAAACTGATGTATTTGTGTTTTGGCCTTTTCACACTGCCCGACCATGCTATCGATTAAATCCCTGCCACTGATACCTTCAAGAATACCGGGATAATTCTCCAATACTGGAATTTCCGCAGCCAGTCCTCCGGAAATATTTTCCTCCAAAACCAGTGCCTTCAAACCAGCATAACCGGCATACATACCTGCACTAAGGCCCGCCGGGCCCGCTCCTATTATAATCAAATCATACTGTTCCATGTTACCTCTGTCCTATCATAGGGATTACGATTAAAAATAAGCAATGTACTCATTTTTTCTCCTTTTCAAATTTATCAAATGCGCTTTCAGCTGCCAATGCTATCGGTTCCTTGCCAGGGTCAGCAGACAATTCCGGTTGTCCGGCACATCGTAATGTTGTCAGGTCCAAAACGTTTAAGCCGCATCTTATCGCCAGCGCAATTACATCAATACTTTTCACCGGGCCTTCGGCATCACTGACTATTTGCCCACCTATCAATGTCCGGTTCTGTTTATCAAATATGAGCTTTACAACATACGGCTTACGCCCTCTCATCATAGAATGTTTGCTTGTAGACTCCTGTTTTGCAGTAATTATTTCAATACCTTCTTTTTGGGCTTCCATTTCCGTAACCCCTGCACCTGCAATAGATTTATCAAAAAATTTGGTGCAAAAACTGTTAATCAAAGGAGGAAATGTTATATCGAAACCTAAAATATTTTTTGCTATGACCCTGCCACCAATCACCGCGTTCGGCCGCAACTGGCCAAGTATCAATTTACCGGTAACATGACTTTGATATTCTATAAGGTCTCCCCCCGCATATATAGCCGGGTCTGACGTCTGTAGATTCCGATTAACCTTTAAGCCATGCTTGCCCATTTCCAGTCCGGCATTCTCAGCTAATTCACTATTGCTGAGTGCACCTGCAGAGATAACAACCATATCTGCAGATATGGTTTCACCTGAGGCCAGAATTACACACTCAACGCTATCTTTTCCTTCAATAGCCGTCACTTTCTGATTCAGCTTCAGCTGTATACCTTTTTTTTCCATATAAGCCTGCACTTCTTCTGTCATATCCTGGTCCAAAACACTTGGCATGATATGCCCACGCATTTCAACAAGCGTAACGTTCACACCCTGCCGGGAAAGCAAATATGCCTTTTCAATCCCTATCGCGCCAGCGCCTAACAGGACAGTATTTCTCACGCGCCTGGAGTTTATCCAATGAAGAATAGCAATAGCATCATCGCTTGTGCGCAGAGTAAATACGCCAGGTAAATCAACTCCCGGAAGAGGGGGGATGACCGGTTTAGCACCGGTCGCTAAAACAAGTTTATCGTAGGCATAGATAGTTCCATCAGCCGTCGTAACCGCTTTTTTTCCTCTATCTATTTTCACCGCGGTTTCATTTACCAGCAATATTCCTTTTTCCGTAAAGATACTATCATTCTTATAGGAAGGATCTACCATAACATCGCCACAACAGATATAAGGCGTCGCGCACCTTGTCAACAACCCTTTTTCTTCCGGTTCACGGATTATAGTTACCTTAAGAGAAGGCTTCAGTTTTTTCATCGCGAGAGCAGCCAGCGCGCCGCATCCGGAACATCCTATGACTACCACATTTTTTACTTCACTCATTTTCTATCCTTTTTTTTCTTTATTCACAAACGCGTACCTCATCTTTCCGAGGATATTCATATAATCAATAATCAACGTTCCTTCCAAATGATCAATCTCATGCTGCAAAACCCGTGCCATGAGCCCTTTGGCCTGTAGTTCACAGGACTGGCCTTTTTCATTCATCCCGGTTACGATAATTTCATAATCGCGCACTACATTTACCTGGGGCCCCGGAACACTTAGGCAACCCTCGCTTAATTTATCCTGCCCCTTTCTGTCAAGAATTTCCGGATTAGCCAAAAACACCGAGCCATCACCAGTATCAGCGACAATTAATCTCTCTGAAAGACCAACCTGGGGAGCAGCCAAACCTATCCCTTTATAATAACGCATTGTATATACCATCTGCTGAAAAAGACGTTTTTCTCTTTTTGTAACGCTCTCTACCTGCCGGCATTTCTTTCGCAGAACGCTTTCCGGATATTTCTTAATATCTAAAAGTTCCGTTACGTCTGACATAATTACAACGCCCTCCAACTCATTTTAATGTCAAGGACCGGTGTTCCATTAACTGCATCCAATCCTTCAACAAAAAGAGTAGTTCCCTCTATTTTCAGCAACGTTACATCCTGGACACCGATTTTTGAGAGCCTGTACGGCGTACGGGAAGCAAAAACACCCACTTTCTTCCCGTCCAGCCCCCTGTTAAACACCGATGTTACCGAATCTGATTCATGAAGATAATAGATGACCGTGATATTTTTCTCATCTTCCAGCTTATATAAAAAAGGCTTCTGTGATGCAAATAATTCTATGCGTGACACACCTCTTATGCCATCAACGCCAAACCCTTTTTTTCTGCGTTGTAAATTATTTTTAACGACACCAATCGGGTATAGTTCAAACGGCTTCGCCTTTCCATAGACACATTCCACACAAACACCCAAACCATCAATATTCAGTATTTCATTGCTATCAGTAAATTTATCACATCGATGGCAAACACTTCTTTTACTATTCTGTTTCATCCTTTTTTACCTTAATTTCAGGAACAACCATGATCTCTGATTTCACAGAATTGGATATAAGACAATTTTTCTCTGAAAGGACTATTAGCTCCTGTGCCTTTTCTATGTGACTGTTCTCTGCAACCACGATCCTGGGCTTGACGGTAATCTCGGAAAACATTAATACACCCTCAGCACTCTCTAAAACCCCTTCCGCTACACTTTCATAACTCAAAAATTCAAAATTATTTCTCTGGGCATAATGTAAAAAAGTAGTTTTAATACAAATATTAACCGAAGCAACGAATAACTCTTCAGATGTCCACAGACCCTCATGACCTTTAAATTCCGGCGAAGTGGCCACTTCAATCGTTGGCTTGCCGGACGAACAGAGAAACCCCTTCTTTTCTTCTGTCCAGGACACGGTAGTCCTGTAAACAAATTTTCTGTTTTTTGGCCGTATAGTTCCCATAGAAACACCTCCTTATTTTTCGTTAAGCAGTAATCGCCTTTTTAATTATCCATTACCATTAAAGATTACAGGTTCCGGTTGGACAGCTTGAACCGGACCCCCCGGTTTTCCCCACATTAAAAGATCCCATTTCTTTTTTGATATTTTTATTGTTGCATTTTGGGCATTTCAATTCTGTCTTTTTGGCAGTCATCCCAACCAACAGATCAAACGTTTCTCCGCAATCATTACAAGTGTACGTATAAATAGGCACAATAATACCTCCTCTGTTCTCTTATTGTTAAATAAACGGTGAAATCAAGTTCTTCAATACGCTTTCAGGGAGAGCGCCAATAGACGTCTTTACCTGGCTCCCCTCTTTAAAAACCATCAGGGTCGGAATACTCATAACATTGTATTTTCGCGCGACAGAGCGTGCCTCATCAACATTCACCTTACAAACCTTTAATTTTTCGCCATATTCCTTAGCAATTTTTTCAACAACCGGCGCAACTATCAGACACGGCGCGCACCAGGGCGCCCAGAAATCCACCAATACCGGAACATTCGACTGTAAAACTTCTTGCTCAAAATTTTCATCAGTTACATTAATTTCCATTCTTTTCCTCCTAATCAATTTTAGAGATTGCGTCAACCGGGCATATCTGCCTGCACGTGCCGCATTTTTCACATTTGTTATTGTCAATAAAAGCAACATCCCCATCCCACGTTATTGCCTCGGCAGGACAATTGGCAATACAGGCCCCACACCCAATACACATTTCTTTAATTACGCGTAACATTTATTTTCTTCCTTTCAATTCAAATGTACTTTATTTTTCTACCTGCGCCTCTTCCACAGAATGTGTCGGCGCCGTAATTTGTGTAAGTTGATTCACCCGATATTTTTCTATAACTTCTTTTACCGTGGCTCCTTCTTCAATTTCATAAATATCAATAAACTTGTCCTTAAGCATGTAAAAAGATATTTCTCCAATTTGAGAGGCAAACAGCACATCAAGCTTGTACTGGATTATGGCCTTAATAACCTTAATTCCAATATGTTTTTTCTCACCAAGAAATTCGTTATAATAAAAATCCTCAATTTCCAGATCATTCTCGTTGAATCGTACAATTATAAAATAAGGGGCCCGCCCAAAATGCCCGTATACATGAGACGATGTCCCGTTAATGTCCCTGACTGGAATAATCGCGGAAAAATTTTTTTTCTTTGACGGCTCAACATGAATAAAAACCGATTCAATATGCGCGTAATTTTCGGAGATGAAAGATTCAGTTTTTTCCGCCAGTTCATGCGCCTTGTATAAGGGAAGGGAGGGGGACGTCTCAATATTGCATTCAATCATTTTAACCGGCCCTGACTGACGTATCCTAACTTCGCTCACACCCGTCACCCCGTACATTTCGTTTATCTTTTCCTCAATTTCGGATTGCAGTCCGGGGTCCAGGTTCGCGTCCATCAAAACCAGCAAAGATATCCATATATTTTCCAGGCCCAACTTAAAGATAAGCAGTGAAATGAGCATAATAACAGCTCCCTCGACATAAGGAATTTCCGCGTACGCTAATACTATCCCCGCCAGAACAACGGCAGAAGTCACAATATCCAAAAAAGACTCGTTCGCGTTCGCGAGAAGTGACTGGGAACCTATTATTTTCCCGACAACCTTTTCTTTTCTCGCGATAAAATATGCCACAACCATCGAGATTATACTCGCGATCATAGGCAAGAAGGGGAACGCCCGGGCTGACGCAACAGAGAAAAATGCATGATAGCCGTCTTGAAAAAGTCTTACCCCGACCCATAGGATTAAAGCACCGATTACTAAACTGAGAAGTGTTTCAGCTTTATATAAACCAAAGGGGAACCTTTTCGTCTTTTTTCTTGATGCCAGCCAGAGACCAAATCCCGACGCGAAAATTGCCAGAAGGTCCGCACCGCTGTGAAAAGCATCCGCAATCAGTACTTTAGAATCAAAAAAATAACCGACAAAGGCCTTCATCGCCGCCAGAAAAAGCGTTACAAAAGCTGCAATAAAAGCCACTTTCTGACCCTGCTTTAAATTGTTATTATTTTTTAACTGCTCCATAACATGCCTTAACCATCAATTATTCATTAAAAAACCGGCGGGTCATTGATGAACCACACCCGAGACATTTTGATTGATAACAGGGAACACCGGGTGTATGAACAACGACCTTTCCGCATTGAGGACAAATGCAGTTCCCCGGTGGACCGGCAGGATTCGCTCCTCCCCGGCCACTGCCTCTGAAAAAACCTCCACCACCTCTTTTTCTGCCTCTTCCGAAACCAAAAGACATATTGCTCTCCTTCAGAATACGTATCTTTTTATCATTTGTTATTTTTAGATCCATAAATGGCAACAACCACAAAGGCCGGGACTATAAGCAGTGTAGCTAGCCATTGCAACAATGACCAGCAGCAGACAGGACACCTCACTATCAAATAACTCTTAAACAGAACAACCAGTATCCCTGCCACCGCAGCGTAAATATCGTAACGTATTTTTTTTTACGTTCATCTCTTCTCCTTTGCCGATTTGCTCCCGGATCATTCATTTTTAGGCGATCCAAAGCTACTTATGGAGATCCAAACATGCCTGAAGGTTAAATTCCTTAACCTTTTTTTCAATCGCCACCAGTAAGTGAATAATTTTTTCACTAACCGGTTTTAACTTAGCCAGTTTTTTCTCAGCAGCAGGCATATTCCCACCAAGTTTTAAAGTTATAACCTGTCTGACAATTTCATGAAGTTGTATATGCACTCCTTTGAGTTCCTGTATTTCAGGTATTGTTCCGCATTCAGAGGGTTTATATGCGCATAACCATTTACCAAGCAAACAACTTTTTTGTGAAACGGCTTCTTCCTGAGAGATAGACTCCTCGCCATCAAGAAACGACCTGAGTTTCACGTTCCACACCACGTGGTCAATAATCGCTTGGGTAAAATCAATTTTTTTCATACCTCATATACCTCGTGTATTAAACCTTTCCTCTTCGTATCAACGTATCTTCATCACTGATTGTTTTAACTTCTTTTCGCGTAGTTTCATAAACCGAAATGCACTCCAATCCCTCAAAATAGTTCATTACCTCACGTAATGCACGTTCAGATAGAGGTTCAACTCCGCAAGGCCGCAAAGGAGTATTAATCTCGACCTCATCGGGATCGATTTCCCGTGCAATCCGCGCTATATCACCTGCATCCTTCTCATTCTCTTTAATAAACATAATCTGCAACGCCAGTTTACCTGCATACCTGTTTTTGAAATTCTTTATTCCCTCCAAGACAGCAGTGAACTCAATTCCTTCCAGCGGTTTATTGATTCGCTTAAAAGTCTCCTGGGAACCGGCGTCAAGTTTTGCCAGGACAAAATCCGCTAAGAACAAATCCTCCCTGACATCTTTTCTGCCCATAAGGGAAGCATTGGTAATAACCGCTATTTTCTTATCGGTTATCTTCCTTACTTCCCTTATCATCTGTCCTGAATTCTTTGCCAGCGTCGGCTCCCCCCTGCCTGAAAAAGTGATATAATCAATTGGCACATCCGGCAGTGACTGGATTTCTTCAATGATTTTATGTACGGGAACAAAAACGCTTCTTTCATCAGCAAAGACACGTGTTTTCCCTAACTGACAATAAACACAGTCAAACGTACATATTTTCTCTTTTTCAGAAAGAGGATCTACCCCAAGAGAACTCCCCAGCCGCCATGAAGAAACCGGCCCGTAAATGTATCTGAATGTTTTCTCTTTTTTCGCTTTCATATAAATGTCTCAATGTAAATCCAAATTAATAAACAAGCAAATAATCCGCTATTGCCCTGTATAAAGTACTCACTGCCAGAATAGAACAATGTTTATGTTCTTCAGGCAAATCCTTTAATATCTCAATAACCTGCTTCGGACATATTCCAAGCGCATCGTTTAAGGACCTTCCTTCTGAAAGCCCTGCAGCAACTTCCCCGCAAGCCCTGGTATATTCACAGCCGTCTGTATAAAACCTGGCCTCCTGAATTATCCTGTCCTTTATCAAAAGATAAAACTCCATTTCATCCCCGCATGGTCCCTTTACAAGCGCACTTCCATCAGGATCGTTCATTCGTCCAAAATGATCTTTTTCCATGCTTTGCTCCCGTATTTACTCTCTGACCATTCTTGTTCCACACTCTGGACAGCTGACAGAAGAACAAGGCTCTCCCAACTGATGTGAAACCTTTCCCCCGCAACCCGGACAAACACAGTATCCTCTGGTTACGGCTCCTGGACGCTTCCCGGCAATTCGTCCCCGTTCTCCGCCTTCACCCAAGCCTCTCCCTGTCATGGGCCCCTCTCCCCCTGGTCCTGTTCTGTCTCCTCCAGGCATCACAATCACCTCCTTTTATATGTGTTAATGATCTTTTTATAATGAACTTTTAAACATTCCTACAATATCGCTTTTTCTTAATTAGTCCCTATTACCTGACCAACCTTGACCTCAATAAAAGCATCGGCATATTCTTTATGAAACATTTCCGTAGCTTCTGTTCCGGTGCAATGGGTAGGTGCAACCCTTTCTACTCCAAGCTCCCTGAATCTATCAACGATAAAACTTATTGCTTTTGTATCATGATGCTTGAGATGAAAACCTCCTGAAACAAGATGCAATTTACCCGGAACATCCTCCTCAACCTTTTCAAGGACTTTTAATATTCCGGGATGGGCACAGCCCGTTAAGATTGTTAATCCTTTAAATGTTCTTAAATAGACTGCCTGCTCCGGCATATACTTTCCCTTATACTCACCGGCAATCTCACCTGTTGTATATATATTCTCAGCTATTTTATAATGCGCTTCAGACTCAATCAGAATTCCCCCCATTGATCTTGTTTTATTCTTTAATCCGGTACTAAAACCAGGACATACATATACTTTCAAGTTCCTGCTTTTATCCAGCACACCACGCAACCCGCCAATATGATCCCAGTGTTCATGTGAAAGAACGACAGCCTCTATTCCGGCAATATCAACCTTTGCTCTCTGCATATTCTCCTGGAGTGCACCGACATCTCCTCCGGTATCAAAAAGAACCTTATTATCAATCAGGCATGAAAACCCCCAGCCTGTCATAAAATCTGAATCAACGGCTTTATTATCGTAAAGTATTTTAATTTCCAAAATAACCTATTTCATCCGTAAATTTTTAAGATATTGTGGGTTCCGATGTTTTTCCATTCAAACCTGATTTTTTTTGACACAACATAGTCCTTTACTTCTTCCAGACTTATTTCCCCGCAATTGTGATGATTTCCTTCACTTTGGTGTATTTTTCCCACGATAAAAAAACCCTGCTCAGAAAAATCACAAAGAACAATTGTACCGCCCGGTGCCAAAACTCTTATACATTCGTTAACAGACGCAAAAGGGTTGTCTAAGTGGTGAATCGTGTTTAAGGAAAATATCGTATTAAAGCTTGCGTCAGGAAACGGCAGCTTATGAGAATCGGCAATCTGTAAATGCACATTATCGGACAAACCAAAGCTGCTAAGAAGCAATCTTGCGTACTCGAGTTCTTCTCTGGAAATATCAATACTTGTCATGCCTTTCAACATCTGTGCAAGAGTTAAGGTCATATATCCCTTTCCTGTTCCCACTTCTAAAACCTTTCCGGACAGAGGCCCTGCCGATTCAAGGATAAGCTTGTGTATCTTTTCTATACCCAAACCAAACCTGCGGTAGACCTGCTTTCTTTTCTCGTACCTTTTAACGACATCCTGTTCTAAAACTTCCTGCATAAAAAGTCCCAGCCCTTTCTATAAATAAAATCATGTTAGTTTGCTTAATGCCGCCCCGTTACGCTCTTCTCTTCCCGGAGAATATTTAAGAATAATATCGCGGATATTACATCTCGCATGTCTCGCAACCATAGGACACTTAGCCATAAAAAGAAAAAACACCGGTCTTGAAGCATTTGACAGTGCTTCATAATTGCCCTGTCCTTTGCTGATAACCATATCTGCACTATTAAATATATTAATAAAACTTTCAGAACATAACGACAGTACAGTGCCCGGCGCATCTGATCCACTTGAAATAATCTCGGCAACACTGTCAATTTTGCACTCAATAGCATCTTCTTTTAACGCATCGTTAATAATCGGTTTTTCTTTTACCGCATATATTATATGAACCTTTTCATAAGCTTTTTTGATTTCTTCAATCAGTAGCCTGTCAAAGACCGTTTCACCCGCATTGTCTGCCAAATACAGGATATTGGAGGCTTCTTTTAAGGAATCTTCAAAATCCATAAAATTGAACTGTGAGTCCAGTTGACTCTTGATATTTTGATTTTCTTCATCCAAGATTTTTTCAAGCTCATCTTCAACATTAAGTGTGTTTTTTACCCCGTAATCAATTATATTACCCGCAATAGCCAGTTCAACTGCCATCATCAAAGAGTTATCAGCATTACTTACTTTTTCTTTCAACCTGTCATAAATACTCAAAGCCAGTTTATTGCTCTTCTTTTTTATAAACAAATACGGATCTGCAAGTCCGGAATACTTTTCAATTATTCTGTAAATACCCCTCGCTATTTCCGGTGGACTACAATGAATTGAAATATCCGGCAATTCCCTTGCAACTTCATCCAGGATTTTTTTCTGATTTTTTTCATCAACACCCGCAAGCCTTGCACCTTCCAGTGCCTGTTTAAAAAAGCAGGCTATGCAATCCAGGTATGTTTTCATAAAACCAATTCCAAAAACAATTGTATAGAATACACGATGCCCCCTATTCCTTCATGCCGAAATGAGAACTAACGCTGGGATTATCTACCGATTTCAAAACCCCTGATGTATACTTTTTTACTGCATCTTCGACAGTACCGTCTACTCCTGTGAACAACTTCACCCCCGCTGCCCGCAATGTTTGAAAAGCATTTGGTCCAATATTTCCCGTAAGTAAAGCATTTACGTTTCTCTCGGACATCATCTGCCCGGACTGAATACCGGCACCGCCCCTTGATTCTGCATAAGGATTTTCTATCGCCTCAAAATCCAAACTTCCGGTATTTATTATAATAAAATATTTACAACGGCCAAACCTTGCATCCACTGGAGCACTGAGAGTATTTCCTGTAGAGGTAATACAAATCATTTCACCCTGATGCGTCAAATTGTCATTATTCATTGTTTCGTTTCCTCCCTTTCACATTAACTAGCAGTCTTTGTCTTCCGGATGATCACATATTGCCTTTTCTACACCATATCCTTTGCCGGCTCCCGGGGCACAAAGGCTGTCCCCGCCTTCAAGTATTCCTTCAAGTAAACTTTTTATAGCATCCTCAATGCTGCCTGTAATTCCGACGACCGCCTGAATGCCAAATTCATCGAACAGCATTTTTGCTCTCTGCCCCATCCCGCCGCATATCATAAGATCGACTCCCTTATCTTTCATAAACTGAGGAATCAAACCGGCCTGATGACCGGGATTTTGAACAGTTTCTTTTTTTTCCACCACATTGTTTCTTATGTCAACAATCGTAAACTCCGGACAGCGTCCAAAATGGGCAGAAACGAAAATACCATCGGTTGAAATAGCTGCTTTCAAATTTAAACTCCTTTTACTGTTATTTGGCGGGGACATAACCAGTCAGCCTGTCCCCACCAAAAAGTTTTAGATTACTTCTCTGACGATTTGGAAGCCTCTAGGTCTTTAACATGCTGATTAATAGCATCGACCTCAGCCTGCATGGCTTTTGCTTCCGCTTTAAGCATTTCTGCTTCATACTCTGGGGTTGTCCCTGCAGGATACACTGAAGCTGCAGACGAACTGCCGTATGCATAGGGATATTCATCTCGT
>JAVCCS010000159.1 GCA_030765365.1 Candidatus Theseobacter exili | reverse complement strand
CTATAGCAACTGATTCTACATGGAAATGGGCATTTGCAGAAGATATCAGTATATATCAGACATTCTGGGGACAGATGATGAGATGGTTATGTTCTGGAGATAAAAAGCCAAAACAAGGCACAAATCATCTTCTCATATATACAAACAAGGATTACTACAAGCCCGGTGAGGCAATTTATATTATGGCATCTGCATATGATAAGAAATATCGCAGATATGATAAAGCAAACATAAATTGTCAAATAACTGTCCCATCAAATAAAAAGACCTTTCTAAACTTGACTAATGTGGAAGGTAAAACAGGAGAATATGAAGCAGATTACGAGGCAGATGACATTGGATATTATCAATTAAAAGCTTATGCTAAAATCGCAAACATTTCAGAAGAGAAACTGATTGGGTTTGCTGTCGGCAATCCGTACATGGAGGAGGAAGACATTGGCTTAAATGAGGTACTGCTTAAGGATATAGCTTTATCTACAGGAGGAGCATATCATACACCAAAGAATATAGATGGTATTTTTGATGAAATAAAAGCCAGGCACAGGCAGACAATCACATCCTACAGAATAAAATTATATAACTCTCCCCTACTGCTATTTCTTTTCATCGTACTTCTAAGCGCAGAATGGCTTATAAGAAAAAAGCTGCAGCTTATATAGTTCATACTGTCCCATTTTGTACCTGTTTAATCTTTACCAACACGTTCTGAGTCTGCTTAATTTTTGCGTCGATTTTATCCACCGTGTACATATAACCAAACGCTTCTCCATGGAAGCCGAGTTGTTTCTCTTTCACACATAATTCTTTTAGAAAATAGGAATTCTCAATTTCCAATTTCACTGTTTTTTCTAACTGACTTAGAAGCTCGGATTTATTGGTGATGTTTACTTCTTCATGATATTGGTTTCTTAGGTTGACGAAGCTTATAAAATGTATCGTGCTTTTGAATTGTGAATAAATTGCCGCTGCCACTCTGTATTCCCGTTCAGCGTTTTCCTTTAAATGTTCGGGTATCTCTTGAAGATAGCTTTTGATTAATTTGATGCCTTCAATCCAGATTCCACACATTTTCTCAAGGCATTTCAAGGTTTGCTCAATTCCAAATGCCGAACAGAAATCTTCCAAATTGTCGCCGAATTCAGTTTTGGTCATGGAACTTGTTTTGAAGTTATACTTAACTTCTTTCGGTAATAACCATGGAATTTTCATCGGTTTGTCAGTCTTTTCCCAGTAAAACTGATACGCAGCTCCGAAATTCATTGGTGCTGTATAGACGAATTTATTTGAAAAAGGAAACCAGTCCGTTGCTTGAGAGAATATATTCCATGCTTTCATGAACATCTCCGCATGTCGCGTCCCAAAATCGCGTTCTGCCATTTTTTGCAAAATTTCTTCAGCACTTTCAGGTGATGGACTCCATGAGAACCAGTTGGCTAGTTCAGTGTTGCGTGAAAGAATGTTCCCGAAATTCCAGCAAGCCATAACCCCTTTCCCTCCGACTTCCACCAAACGTCGATATTTTTCAGCTATTTTTGGCAAAATAGGAAAATACGGTACTGTTGCGATTTCATGAGTTACTCCAATTTGCGTTTTTGCGTAAACTTGTTTCCCAAGCTTATCTGCCAATTTTTTTGCTTGAGAAAAACGTTCCGACGGGCCGATGTATGACAAGCTGTATTCATCCACCATATGTTCAAATCCATCGATTTCACGTTTGCCGCCCCGCTCAAAATCTGCCATGAGGATTACGTCGTCAGGAATTGACTCAATGATTTTCCGCTCGATATCGTCTTCTCTACCTGCCCAACTCCAGTTCCATGCGATCACCTTAGCTTCCGGAGCCGTTGATTTAACTCCGGAATTGATTGTGGTAATTACCTCTGAAATCACGTCGCTTGGTTTTCGTATCGCACATCTCTCGCATGTTATCCCGTTTTTTTCTCCTCCATGAGACCAGCAGTTGGAATGAAGTTCGGAAGCAGTGATCAATATCACTCCGCCAAGTCCTGGCGCGTTTTTAAATAGACAACTGAACCCATCCTTCAAGTATGATATTACTGGTTCTGTGCTTGAACAGAGAGCGTAAACTCCCTGCGATTCACAAAATTCGCCTTTTACTTCAGGATGTTTTGACCAGAAATCACTTTTGACATCAAGTCCCAAAGGTTCCGTGAAATAAAAATAAACTTTAATTCCATAATTGGCACATCGTTTGATAATTTTGTTGAGATGCTCTATGTCCTCTTCTGAACGTTCTCCAAATTCAGAAAAACAGGACACTTTCACTAAATCTCTCAGCACACCGCGTAGCCAGATGCCGTTGAATCCATGTTTAGCCATTTTAAGTAAATATTCGTCTGGATAAGCGTTGTCCATGTCCGGCAGTTCATTGTGATAAAAGAAAGCCATAGGCGAACGGAATATCCTTGTCTCAAGTACTGGCTTACGCTCAATCCGTTGAGTTTTGAGAATCGGAGCCTTGCGGAACCTCATTAATTCCTCAAGATAAAAAATTCCATACATGACCCCGCTGGCATCAGCTCCGACAATAGTAATATTTTTAGCACTACATTTAATATTATAACTTTCCTGTTTCTGCTTTTTAGAAGGAGATTCTTTTATTCTCAGGAATATATGTTTTTCCTGATTTCTTGGTATTGAGTCTGATTTAACTACGGAAATTTTAACCCCAGCAACAATTTTTAAAAACTTCTTCAGGTCATTTGCTGTTACTAAGATTTGAGGAGATGATTCCCTTGGAATTACTATCCTCCAATCTGAAGTAATGGCAAATTCATCCCCACAAGGTTTTTCTTTTCCAGAGAAAATCCTTTTTGTATATATGGGTGATTTCAGTCCTTTAAAAAATGAAATTTTCATTGCATTTTATCCAGAATCATTTTAATCATATCATCAAGTCTTTTAAAATAACTTGCCATGCACTCATCTATCTCTGAGGGATGAAGAATCTTTTTGCATATCTCACGCACCTCTTTTTTTAATTCGCTTGATTCCTTAACAAGAGAGGCAATATGTGTTTTAAATGCGTTTAAGCGTCTGGCAGGTAAAAATGTTTGTTCTGCCATATATTGTATATTAGGGCTACTGTAAATGAAGACCTGTTCCACATCGCTTTGTAGCTGTAAAACCTTTGAAAAGACACTATAGTAATAAAGATTCCAATTGTTCCTGAGAGCATTTTGGATCAGAGCATTGAACCTATTTTCAAGCTTTTCCCGCCCTCCAGCTAACTTCTGGTGCCGAATCAGCCAGATACAATCAGTTACTTCACGATTGTCCAATCCGTAAAATCGCTTACAATATTTTTGATCAAAAGATTTCTCATCACAAGCCTTTGCTGACCAGTAAAACTCTGCTGATGCTAGGAATGGATACCAGTTACCTTCCATCAGTCCATTAATTGAGGCAAGAGTACCGCCACGAGCCCATGCTGTTGAGACAACACCTTTCCTTCTATGTTTCTGAATTGCATTTGCCCATGTCCGTATATTTGGTATTGCACGCTCAGGATTTGAAATAAAGCCGTCTTCTGAACATAATGCAGCTGATGCCCCAATAACTTTAAGCCCTTTATCCTGCATCTTTCTTAAAAAGATAGTGGAGCTAAAAGAACGAGGAAAATCTTCTGAATCTGAATATTTTTTCATTTCACGATACTCATCCTTTGGTAAATCTTCAATAAAATTTGAATCTGTTACACCAGGTGGTAAATCTTGGCTGTGGTCATAAATCTTATGTATCCACTGCTTACTGGTCAAAATCCCGTTTTTTGCGTAACAATAATTTTGCCTATCACTCTTAATACCATAAAGCCAATACATAATTGTTGTCTTCTTAGGTAACAGGGCAAAAAGTTCAGGTGTATGGCGGGTAATAATATCATCCCAGATAATCGGGATTCTGCCGTTTTCTATTATGAACTCACAGGCATTTTTTATATATTCGAAATAAAGCAGGTATTTACCTGTTTTTTTAGTTCTGGCTTTGCATGTCTTACATTCACCAAGCTGCCTTGTCTCATCTCCACCAATATGAAAGTACCGTGAGTTTGGATGTATCTCAAAAAATTCCGTACAGATCTCCTTGAAAAATTCCAGTGTCTTTGGGTTTGACGGGCACATCTGCTGAATCTCATCATTTGATTCCCTTAGGTAACTGTATTCAGGATGTCTTAAAATATATTCAGCATGACCAAGAGACTGCATTAATGGAATGATTTCTATATGATTTTCTCTTGCCAGTCTATCAAGTTCTTTAGCCTGGAGTCTTGTTAATGCTGATTTAGCAGCCAGGACAGGATGTTTGGTGAAGAGAAACTTATCTTCATATTCTACAAGAATAGTATTGATTTTATAGTGAGCCAGTTTCTTAATAAATTCTTTCAGATAAGAAAACTTCGGCATACCTCCTTTTAAATCAAAATGTATCCCACGTATATCCATATCAGGCCAATCACTGATTATGCACAAAGGTGGGTTACTGTTGTCTTCAAATATCTGCACGAGAGTTTGAATGCCATAAAAAAGCCCTGCACTGTCAGTAGAAGAAATCCAAATTCTCTTTTTTTCAATATGCAATTCATACCCTTCCTTTTTATTTAACACAGGTTTTCCTATACCTACCATAGATATTTTTTCTGCAATCATAAAAATATGTTTTCTAGTATCAATAATATTTATTTTCATTGCAGGAAATCCCATAGTTCTAACCTTGCGTAAAAACTCTTTTGCATGATGTACATTATTTGCATCAACAAAAATTTGCATGCTGGATAAAAGACGCATACCACCCTTTTTGAAAACTATTTTCTTGGGTTGTGGGATAATTGACAGATATTCGATATTTTTCATTTTTATCTCTTGCTAACCAATCTTATAAGCCCATAAAAATTTACGGTTATAAATTATAGCTTCTTTTTCTCCATCGTTATCTATATCCAGTGATTGTAATGCAAATCCATATCCTATGTCATCCCCTCTCATCTCAGGTAACAGAGGAAATTCAGGCTCAGCTTGGCGTGAATTCTCAGGCGGTTGAAATTCCAAGGTTATTTCCCCATTACCGTCCATTCCCCATGGCCAACCTCCATCGGCAAATCCAATCCAATCCTGCTCTTTGCCAAAAAGTGTTACAATAGGTCTGTTTCTATGAAATCTTCGGCTTTCACAACATTTCGGTATTCCTAATGGCCACTTACGCGGGGTTGGCTGGCTCCATATCTCTTTCCCTGAAGGATCATACAGAACCATTGGCCCATTAGGAGCATTATATAAAGCGACCTGGAATTCTGAATCTGAACGAAAATGCCCTATTGCCGAGCCCTGAACATGCGACCCCGGCACAGAAAAAATTGTTTTGCCATCTTTCTCAACAAGATAAAGTTTATTTGAACCTGCCATTGCCAGGAGTTTTTCTCCATTCTGTTTGCAAATGATATCCGTATAATCCACATGTTCTTCATCTGCATCAAGAAGGGAAGGGTTGATCGAATCTACTGTCCACAATACTTCCCCATCAAGCCCAACGGCACAGTATCCTACCAGATACTCCTTTCTCCCATCATTATTTAAATCCACTGCCAGAATATGATGGCCACCGCCAGGGATTGCTTTTGGTTCCCATACCTGTTCAAGTTTGGAATTCAGCCCAATTACCGGTTCACCATAATGCCATTTCCCATATCCGACTTCTCCGTTTTTAATTATAACAGCTGCTTGATTTTTTTTGGTTGATTCCCCAACAACCTGAATAATGTAAAAATTGTCCTCAGGAAGATTGCCGATTGTTTTTTCGCTTCCTGTCTTTCCGTCCAGCATAACAACTCGGTCTCCATCCGCTATCACAACCTCAACCAGTCCATCTGCATCTATATCTCCGGTGGCAACACACGATTCATAAGAGTGTGATATATATGGTTTATCCGATGGGTTTGGCTTTCCCCCATGTCCAGAGTCGAGTGCCATCAAAACGAAATGCTGATACAGAAACAGATTCAGGAAACAAGTTATGTACGTGTTTGACTTGTTTAAATATTCCAGCTCCAAACACACTCGGTCCCT
>JAVCCS010000048.1 GCA_030765365.1 Candidatus Theseobacter exili | reverse complement strand
AGGTCTTTGTCTTTCCTCGGGCATCATAGGAACTGAATGGGCCCCCTGATACGCCATCATACGCCCAATAAGCACAAAGTCCGCTAAATCCGTCACGCGCAGATTGCCATGACATATTCCTATAGATAGTTGGGCTATTGGGTTTTCCTAAGATATGGTATGTCCAAATCTCTCGCCCGCTATTTTGAAGTTTTTTAATCAATGATGGACTGGAATTCAAATGTGGTCTATGGGGTTCAAGAATGTCAAATTCTTTGATGTATGCAGAAAGGTACTTCGCGTTCTCGCCTTTCAGAGACATATTGGTCATTGTGCGTATCTTTGGGTCTGCTGACTTGACGAATCTTGCAGCCTCAAATGCAAGGTGAGCAGTGGTCTTTGGGTCAGCCGGGTTTCCGCATGGCTCATCAATACAATAGATTGCAAAATCATCATAGGTAAAACCTTTTTTAAAGAGGTGGTCTCGTGTTGCTTTCAGCCAATTGCTAAATCCATTTTTCCAGGCCTTTGTGCCATACTTAAGTTGGGAATGCCCGTTCTTTGGCAAGTCAATATACCAGGGACATTCGAAAACAGGAAGAAAAATAATACTTATCCTGTCTTTCGGAACCCCGGCAGTTTCCATATTAGCGATTGCCATATCCAGTGCTGTATAATCAATAGAGAGAATATTTCCTTCAGCATTAACTTTTGGAAAAATATCGATTTGTCGACGTCCTGGCAAAATATATATTTGTGTTACACCATGTCTTACCAAATTTCTAACAACGTATGGATATAGGACAACTTCTGGAACAGCCAGATAAGTCCACCCTTTAACCTTTGGCGCAGATAAATCTACCAGTGCAACCTCAAGATTAATCTCAAATGTTGTTGGCTCAAACTTAGAATAGGAGGGAAGAAATTTCACTTTACGGGTATATTTCCCTGGCTTTAAGTCATGAGTATCTATCTCAATCCATAGAAGTAAGGTTGTCCGTGGAGGAACTTCTACAAGACTACCTACAGGTAATTCTGCCAGAGCATACGGGATCATCAATCCATTATTTAATTCAATGTAGATGCCACGACGAAATTCAATATTTCTGGCTTCAAGTAAGGTTACTCCCTCTAACAGTGGCGTCTCTTTAGTCGGCTTTTTTAGAATAAGTCTGCCCATCAGCGGTTTTGCACTGAGGATAGTTAAAAGAAATCCTGTTGATGCATAGGTATTCTGAGCAGTGAATATCTTGAGATTAGTGAACTCCTCAGCATTAAAGGGTACCCTTTCATCAGGAGAAATTTTGCCCCATATATCTTTTTCCCAGAGCACATATGCTTTACCGTGCATTGTAAGCCGCTGCAATTCGTAATTAATCTCTTCGGTTGCATTTGCTAGCGAAGTCCAGGCAGTTACTTTATGCCCATTCTTAATAATCTGTTCCTTCAATGAAGCTATCCTCTTTTGAATAGAAGAAGCCAGATCAGAGGATTTGGTTGAATCTATTGCTTTCAATTTACTCTCAAGATTTTCTGCCTTCTTCATATGATAGGCTTGAAGACTTTCGAATATCAATTTCCCAAAACGTTCAGGTGTTGCAAATAACCTTCCAACAGGAGCCCATGTGCTTAGGCCCCTTCCACTTTTCCCTTCCCTTGTAAAATTAACCCCCCATTCTACTCCTTGTTCACACGGATAATCACCCAGACTATTAAAAGGAACCGCCATTTCAATTATATAACCAGCTCCCATTTTTGTTGCTTTAACAATTGCTCCAGAGTTCCAGCTGAAATCTTTACTCCCGCTGCACTTATTGTCAGCAACTGTTCCAATTGAATTCACCAGGATTTGATAAAAATTCTCTTTGCTTCGCATAGGGTCTATAAAAAACTCTACACAATCCTCACCCCAGACTGCACCATCGTGTTTAGTAATTTTAGCTTTTGCCGGTGTATCAAGAGGTGCCGGTACCTGATATGCTACATAGAGATTTTGGTTGTCATTACATACCTGCACAGTTGCGGCACTCTTTATAAACTTTTCCTCTGCCTCCAGTAACAATCCAGTAATTGTAGGGTGTAAATGTCTCAAAACCTTAAATGGATACGTTCTTTCGGCTAATCTCCAGCAGGTATCATTGAGTTTGCCGTCAATGATCGGAGGAACAGTAACCATTTTTGAAAGAATAACCGCCTCCTCTAAACTGCTTAATTTCACACTCTCACCTGCTGCATCAACATTATTCACTTCATTGTTAACCACGTATCCTTCTTCAATTATACTATCCCAGATAAAAACATCATCTATCAGCCCTGTAAAGGGTTTTGTAACTTCATTTGAACATATCTTTGAGCCCAGCTCTATTAGCGGATACCACTTTGGTATTTCCTTATCGAAGTCATTGAAACACATTGAATTATCTATCATATTTTCAAATCTTCCGTTTAGATATAATTTCATCTTTCCGGCATGTTTCATAGTAATACGTACAGTATGCCATTTGTCGACTTCGAACTCGTGTTCCTTACTTAAAATCGTTAAATCTTTTATTACTTTCTTGAAGTCAGGAGTCCTTATTAAAAAACGCGCGCCAATATGTCCCTTTCCATCCAGAAAAATATAAAAGATTGCCCTATTCCAACTATGCTTCGCATATGAGAACAAAACAGAATAATGATTTACAGACACAGTCGGTTTAAAGGATAATTTAATTGTTGCTTCAGAATAAGTAAATTCCGGATAGCCGGCTATATTCCTTAACCCTTTACCGCATACAAGGGCACCCGAGTTATCTATCCCTCCCTTTTCAGACCATTCTGCCACACGCATATTTTTTTTATTAGTTCCAAGACTCGGAGCCCCTCCTTTAGGCAAAAGCTTGTCGAAATTCCAATGAAACTGAGGTTTTGGTTCTGCAAAACAAGAAACAGAAATTCCTAAAAAAACCACCATCAAAAATATTGCTTTTTTCATATCTTGTTTGCCTCCTTTTTAATAGTTAACGCAGTCTTCTGTAAAATTCACAACTCACTGCTAATCAGAGAGTTGCGAATTTTGACTTTCTAACCTTCCCACATACCTTATGTAGTTTCTTGATACTCACCCTGTTCTTGCTGACACGAATCTAATCATCAAATGTTTCAAATCCAGGATTTATATCCCCACTTGCAGTGCCAATTTCAGGATTATCCCTTGATTCAACATGACCATCGCAATACAGGACATTTATCTTTCCCTGATGAACAAAAGGCACATAAGATTCTTTAAAGCAATCTGCTGCTATTGATTTGCTCGGTGTTTTATATAGTCTTAATCCTTTATGTATATCACTATCGTCGACACGAATGTAGTAGGAAGTGTATGAAACAGAATCCTGACCTGCCCCATAGCCTAACGCCTCATCATCTGTCCAGACAAAGCTGCTGCCGCCAATCTTTCCAGAAAGTGTAGGGCATATAAAGACCCGTGCACTCCCCAGATAGCCCAAATCATAGAACATACCCCAGCCCTGCCAACCATAATCTGCACTTTTTACGATAATCGCATTCTGACGATATAGATTATTGGGGTGTACACCTGGTGTCCATCCATCATAAGCTTCAGCATACATCATCATCGCCAACCCAATCTGTTTGAGGTTATTGATACATACCGACTTTCTTGCCGCTTCCCTTGCTTTTGACAGTGCAGGCAAGAGCATCGATGCAAGCAGAGCTATGATCGCTATTACCACTAAAAGCTCAATAAGCGTAAATGCAACCCTTCCAAACATCTTCCTTATCCTTGTCAACATCTTTTTGTCTCCTTTTTGTTGGTTTCTTTATTTTCCAGCCTAAGTCACGAACCTTTGCTCACTCGTCCCAATATCTCAGTCACCTCCTTCCATGGATTTAATAAAACAACCACAATGTTATTTATCATATTAACTTTTTTTAATCATCAAATGTTTCAAATCCATTCTCATTTTAACTTGACTCTCTTAAGATTAACTTAGGCTCTATGATTATATCCTGTGGCTTCGGAGTCTCTTCTTCAGCCATTTCCAAAAGAAGTTTTACTGCTTCTTCACCCTGTCTCTCCCAGAAGATATCCACAGTAGT
>JAVCCS010000253.1 GCA_030765365.1 Candidatus Theseobacter exili | reverse complement strand
TGTTTCGGAAGTAGCAGGCGGAGCGGCAACAGAAGCAACTGGCTGTTTCGTTTCTTCAGCTTTGCTTTCTTCTGGTTTTTGTTGACCAGTTATCTGCTTTTTTCCTATGAAACCTTTCCATCCAGGTTTCTTTTTAAACTCATCCCTGTCTGTTTGTGCGAAAATACGGGAAGGCATTATCCTGGAATTTATATACAGTTCTCCATTATTATATACAAGATAAAGTTCATCATTGCCTGACATTAGATATTTTACACAGATGCCTCCCTGCATTTCTTCTCCGGGCTTTAACTCACCGTCAATAACGCTTACTTCAGGATTTTGAGGACGGTCAAGAGCTACCTCACATTTTCCCTTTGTGGATTTCAGATAGAACAAACTCGATCGGACAGGTATTGTTTCGGTTCCAATATTTGTCATTTTAAAACGAATATAAAAAAGCCCAATTTTAGCTGATAAAGCATCAAGTGCTCCGAAATGGAAAGATTGATTTTTGGCAGCAAGCTCAACCAAATATTTATGAGCAAGCGGGAGTTGTGCAAGGCGGTCGCGTATGATCTGTTTGTATTTCTCAGGCGCTTTAGGGAGAAGTCGTTTATACATTTCTCCGGCAACGTCAAATTTATTGAATTCAAATTTAAAATCAGCAAGTCCAAGTTTTTGTTCAAAGAAAAAAGGGTCAATGAACTTGACCCAGGTCAGAGCAATTAATCCAATAATTATGCATAGAAATATTAAACCAACAGCGCCGATGCCAGAATTATTTTTTCTTTTAATATGCATTTTTTTGCTCCCCAGTTTAATCGAATAGAACGAAATTTTATAATAATTATAATAATGCAGTTATCATATTAATAAAAGCTTTACTGCCATGATTGCAAGAACGATAACTAAAATGATCCTGATTGTTCGGTCTCCCTTTTTAATAGCAAAAACAGAACCCAACCAACCTCCAATCGAATTTCCTGCGGCAAGACAGATTCCTGGAATCCATGCGACGTTTCCGTTAAACGAGTAAATAACTATAGCAACTATTGTATACATTCCAACTATAAAAACCTTATGCATATTAACACGTACAAGATCCATATTTAGCGTTTTGTGGATGATAGCAATAAGGATAAAACCTACTCCTGCCTGAATAAAGCCGCCGTAAAACCCTGCTCCAATCATAAGAATATGTGCCAGAATCAACCTGTTAGGGTGTTGTTTGTTATTCTTTTCTTCAGCATTCCGGTTGGGTTTATTTGCCATAATAATGAGTAAAATGAAAATAATTACAGAAAGTGTCCTGTTAAACCATACACCACTAAGCTTTACACCCAGAAGGGCTCCGATTACAGTTCCTGGAATTGCACACAATGTAAGAGTTAGACTGAGTTTGAAATCTGAAAATCCATTTCGAAAAAAACTGGTTGTGGCAGAAACGCATTGTGCCAGAATTGCCACGCGATTTGTACCGTTAGCTACAGGGCCGGGAATTCCCATCATTACCATTACAGGGAGAACAAGTAGTGATCCACCTCCGGCAAGAACATTAATAAATCCGGCAAAACCCCCTACAATAAACAGTACTACTGTTAAAGAGATATTCATCAGAACCATTCATGCATAAGCTTGTTTGAAAAACCATAAATATGTGAAATATGTAAAAAAGTGCAAGTCTTCCTACCCATAGTATAACGAAAGCAACTGATTCTCTGAATCCCAGAATTAAGAAAGCGAAAAGCATTTCAACCCAGAAAGCTATCGTTGTGAATAGGAAAAAATTATTTATCTAATTTTCTCCTTTTATTTTTTGCTTTCAGTATTCTTTTCAATCTGCTGAATTCTGTTTGATATGTCGTTTAAACGGTATTCGATGGAATTTAAAATCCAGAATTGAAAATGTTCTACTTTAGTTTGTTTATGAATCATCCAGATTATCTTTATCGATACCAGAAGAATTCCTGCTTCCAAAGAAAACAATGGAGGTAATGGGACGGCAACACCTACAAAATGTCGCAAGATATCTAGACATAGTAACCCGATAATCAAAGAGACAAAAATAATGTTTGCAGCCTTATTCCTTTTTGTTGAAGCCGCACCGCCAATCTTTCCGACAAGATTGCGGATTTTTTCCTTCTCTTTTCTGAATTGTTCCAGTTCTTCAAGCAGAGCATCTGTATCATGATGTATTTCCATTTCAGTATTCCTTGTTTTATTGGGTTTTATAATAAAGGACCGCCTCTGGGCCTAAGAAAATGAAAATCCTTCATGTGAAAAGCAACAGCAGGTGAGCGACTGATCATTCTTAGTGAAATTAGTATCGACTGGAATAGTTTTTTAAGTCTTATTCGACGGACAGAAGGATACATTTGCAGTGTTCCTTTCTCTAATTGTCGGGGGAGCAGTCCCGCAGGTTTAAAAACTGCATGAAGCCAGTCGTATTTACTCCAGTCTTTTGTAAGGATTCTGCCTTCTTTTTCCATTCTATCAAACATTTTGGTTCCGGGATAAGGGGTAAGACAAAAAAAGGCTCCGCAATCTATATTTAACTTATCGATGGTTTCCAGACTTCTTTGAAAAACATCTTTTTGATCAGTTTCAAAACCAAAAACCAGAAATGTTGCAACTCCGATTTTTAAATCATGAAAATTTTTAACTATTTTCTTTGCTTCATCTATAGGATCATGTGTTTTGGAAACTGATTCCAGAGATTCTTTAATAACAGAGTCTATGCCAAGAGATACTGCGCACATTCCTGAGTCAGCAAACTTTTTGAGAGTTTTTTTGTCGGTTCCCAAAGACAATGGAGCTTGTGCCCACCAATACTTATTAAATGGTCTTATCATTTCTGCAAAATCCAAAGCATAATTAGTATCGAGAAAGAGGTTGTCGTCAACTACAAAAATATACCGTTGTTTAATCTGAGATAATTCTTTTGCCAGATTGCTAATTGGACGTTTGCGATATTTTTTCCAGGGTACACTTTGCAAATAACAGTAGTCACAATTACGAACACAACCTCTTGTTGCCTGCAGTGGTGCAGTTATATAACTTGGATGAAACAGATCGCGTCTGGGTAAAGGAATTAGTTCAGGTTCGACAGGTTTTGTTTCAGTATATACCCTTGATAATTTTGGAAAATCTGCAAGAATTTCGCGCCAGAGCCGTTCTGCTTCTCCAACAATAATAGAGTCTGCATGTAATGAAGCTTCATCCGGAAGAAGGCTGGGGTGTATACCCCCGAGAATAACTTTACAGCCTAACTGTTTGAATCTATCAGCAATTTCATATGCATTATTTGCGGTGCTTGTAGCCGTAGTAATGCCAACAATGTTCCATTTGTCAGAATATGGAATTGCCTCAACATCTTCATCCGCTATCTTTACATAGTGCCCGTCCGACAATGAAGCCAGTATTCCCAGATTGATTGGGGGAACCCGGGCCAAATGACAGTTTTTGTATAACCCATTATTGAACCATGCAGGTTTTACCAGAAGAATATTCATTTTGATGAATTACCTGTTAGTGAAAGTTTTTTTACAATAGGGGCAGCTTTTTGCCCTGCTGAAATACAGAGATTCACCACAACCTCCACAATACCATTTTACGGCCAGCTTGGCTCCAACTATAACGGATATAATGAAGAAAGCAAATCCAAGAAGGGTAAGTTTTAGAATGTAAAGCAGTATTAACAAAAAGATTCCAATTACCGGAATAACGCAGCTTACTGTTGTGAACTCAATAGTGGTTTTTATTTCAGAAACATTTCCATTTTTATCTTCACTATTCTTGTCCAGGTGAGAACATCCGCATTTTGAACAAGAAAGATCTTGTTCAGATAGTATGTTTCCGCAATCAGGGCATCTTCTTTGAGACATATTTTGACCTCCTTGAGCAAAGTGATATATCTTTTTATTTTTTAACAGCACTACCAGGACAAACGTTTTTCATAGCACATATACCACAACCTTTTTTCCTTACCGGAAAGACATCTGCGTTAAGTCCAACATAAAATATTAGTATAATCCAGTAACTCCAGGAATAATGGTTTAATATTCCGCAGGTAAGAGACAGAATTGAAATTGCAGGTGGCGGTACTATATAAAAAAGTGTAAGTTTCTTTCCAATTTCCGGATCGCCGGAATCCTGTTTAAACAGTAGAGAAGAGATTTTTCCCCATCCGAGATGACAGAGCTTATCGAAGTAATAGCAGCCACTGCAGTTATGCTTCTTCAATAGAACCTGTATTATGAGGACGGAAAGAACCCAGATAACTGTCAATACAGGGATTCTTCCAATTTCCCATATTGGCCAAAGCAGAAATGCAGCAAGAATCCATATAGCCAGATATAAGGTGTTTTCTAAGATTATCCATGAGATAGGGAAGGTTTCTTTCCCGTCACAGATTTTTTCCTGATAGCACTCGTACATGTGTTCCTTCCTTTCCAGCAGCGTAAAACCCAAATATCACTATATTACCGTCAATAGTAATGCTATTGGTGAAATAACCAAAAATGCCACAAAGCCGGTATCAAAAACATCCTTGAAAATGCTGGGTTTCTGATGGAAAGGCAATAATAAAAGTAAAATAAGAGCCCATGCTGCAAATAACAGGGGCCATTTTATTGAAATCAATGAGTAAAAAATAATCCAGGAAAGAAAGAAAAAGGTTTTTCTTATTCTCTGCTTTTCAGTAACAGGTCCATACCTTTTTGTGTACTTATTATGTGAGTGCAGGAAAGAACGTAATGTAAAATAAAGAAAAGACAGGAGAATGAATATACAAGAGGAGAAAAATATTATTTTATTTGAAATCACCATGTGAATACTCCATGCTCATTTGTATAAACGGTAATATTTAATAACTTCCGCAGCAAACGGAGCTTAATTTGATAATATTAAAGCTCTATTGTTGAATTTGCAACGGAAGAAACTAAACAACAATTATCTGTTTTCTTTAGAATCTTTGTGTTTTCGCCAACGCGTGAATGTAAAAAGAACTAGGTAATATGTCAGTATTGCGATAGGCAAAGCAAGTATTGCAGAACCAAGAATAAGAGGTTCTCCTTCTCTAATAAAGTATAGCCAGTCAGGGAAATTTCTGAACCCGGAAACGGACAGTTTTTTAACGGTGTGAACAGGAATATGCAATATGCGACATCCTAATGAGTGAGCCCATATAAGGAAGAATGGAAAAACTGGTAGGGTAAGGTCATGCAGATTAACAGATATTGCTGCAGCAATAGGGTTCCCTTTGAAAATCCATGTAAAGGAAACAGCAAGTAAAGTTTTTAACCCGAATAATGGAGAAAACCCAAAAAATATTCCTATTGAAATACCCAGTGCAATAGCATGAGGAGTATCCTTTAAACTGATTAGCTTGGACAGGTTGTTCTTTATGTGATTGGTAATTCTCATGAGCCTTTATCCTTGAGGTTTTTTTGCAAATATAACCGTAATTTTATTGAAATGCCAAACCTTTTGATGGGATTTCAAATGGTTCTGATCTTTGCTTCAAGAAGCGATTAAGTCTATTAAAGAATACTTAAAAGGTATATATTTAGTTGCTAAATAATGATCACGACAGAATAACATTGTATTTGTATGGGAGAACTCAAATGGATTTTAAGTTTAAGAACAGCTGTATTTTATCAGTTCTTATTATGAGTTTTATATTTGCCGGTTCTTTTGCTTCAAGTGTAGTTGCTGAAGAAAAGATGCCAACTGCAGTGCCTGTTAGTGAAGAGGTTAAATTGTACTGGTTTATCCCGGATGGTATGAGGTCGGAAGACACGATTTTTAATATTTATAAATGGGCTGAAGAAGGCAAACTGCCAAATATTAAGCGCATGATAGAGGAAGGATCTTATGGCTATTCCATTCCGGTCTTTCCTTCGCATACTCCCACCAATTTTGCAACATTGTTTACCGGGACTTATCCTGTTACACACGGCGTTGCAGATGGTCCTATGCATGTTGAGGGTAATCCATTAAATATAGTGTCTGTAGGAGGTTTCAATTCTGCCGCTAAGAAAGTGCCTCCCATATGGGTTAATATGGAAAGGGGGTTCGATAAAGATGTTGTTCTTTTATCAATACCTGGTTCGACACCTCCTGAACTTGAAGAAGGAATAACATTAAGAGGTAGGTGGGGAGGGTATGGTGCGGATTTTCATGCTGTGAATTTTGAAAGCATTGGAAAAGGAGATAAACGCTTTGAGCATGGAAGAGGTGCCAGATTGTTCTTTTTTGGTCCCTATTTGACGAGTTATCTGGAAAGCAGAGACGCGGGGAAATGGGAAAATCCCCCTGTTAGCTTTTTGCCTCCCAGAGAGATGGGGCTGGGGGCATATGGCGCTATGGTATTTGCATATATATATGACAGTACAGATGACAAGAAAGTTAATTATAACCGCGTAGCGTTTTCTTTTGACAAGAAAAATATTTTTGCTGATTTAGTTGATAAGCAATGGAGTTCCTGGAACCCTATTACTTTACAATGGAAAGGTATTAGTGTAGCTACGGATTTTAAAATAAAAATAATAAGACTAGAGCCTGATGGGAATCTGAAAATCAGGTTCTTTTTCAACAACCTGAATGAATACATAGTTAAACCGTCCAGCGTTGCCAAGGAAGTGATTGATGGTGTAGGTCCAATGGTGGATTTTGTGGATAATTTTCCCGCTCAGCTTGTTTTTGAGGATGCTGACAAAGAAACCTTTATTGAAGAAGCGGATATGTCTCTTGAATGGCATCGCAAAGCAGCTGCTTTTATTCTGGATAAATATGATCCGGATGTCTTTATCCAGGATATTTATACACCGAACCAGATGCTTACCTCTAGGTGGTGGATGGGGTATATCGATCCATCCAGTATTCGCTATAAGGATATAGATGAGGAAAAAAGAAGCCTGCTTTGGGCGGAAGTTAAGGATATGTATCAGAAACTGGACTCAATCCTTGGTGTAATGCTAAATAAAGCAGATGAAAACACTCTTGTTGTTTTAAGCTCAGATCACGGGGCAATACCTTTGAATAAATGGGTTTGTCTGAATAACTTTTTTGCAAAAAAAGGCTGGCTGAAGTTTGCTATGGATAAGAAAACGGGGGAGCCTGTTATTAACTGGGCTGAATCAAAGGTTATCTACCTTAAAATGGATAGTGTTTACATAGATCCTGAAGGATTGGATGGAGATTGGAAACGTGCTTCCGGTGAAGAGTATGAGAAGCTAAGAGAAGAGGTGAAAACCGCCTTGCTTGAAATACAGGATTCTGCAACGGGCAATCATCCTGTTATCGGGGCATATAAATGTGAAGAGGTTGCTGATGTGTTAAAATTGCCTGAAGATAGAGTAGGAGACCTTGTTGTTGTAAATCGTGCCGGCTACGGATGGAATGAAGAGATGTCAGCGGATTTAAGTATAATTAAGAACCCTGGACATAAATCAGGGTATAAGCAGGCTATCTTAGCGGACAAGGAAAAGGGAATGTGGACACCCTTTGTTATTGTTGGGCCGGGTGTTAAGAAAGGCTTCCAAATCAAAAAACCGATATCTCACGTAGATCAGTATCCAACAATTTTATTTTTGATGGGCAAAAAAATACCAGGTTTTGTAGACGGGAAAGTGCTGAATGATATTGTCGAACAAAAAGAATCAAATTAATTACTGTTTAATAATATTATTGGTTTATTCTGCATGCTGTTTATCAGTTTTGTGGGCTGACAACATTCCTGAAATCAATTTGCGTTCGGACCGCTTATCGGGGTTTGTTCTTGAAAAACATAATACTGTAAGGGAGCGAGAACTGTACACATTCGTATCTGATGATATGATTGTGAAAATTGAAGTTATTGCAGGAATAGATAAAGAGTCTGCCGAAACTCTCATTGGAAATGAGATAATAGGAGTCAAAGCGCTGTATGATAATGCCTTGTCTCCGTATCCAGGCGATATTTCTAACAGGATTGTGTTCAATGAAAAATTCAGGCCTGTTTTAAAGACCATCAACAACAAAGCTGTCGAATACAAATATTTTCTTCTTTTCAGTAATAAAAGATTTGGTCTTGGTGTGGGATCAGATGATTTGGTTGAGTATAAACATTTACTGGGATGGTTCTACTGTTCAGAGTTTTCTGAACTTCATACCGTCAGGTGTTTTATAAGTGATGCTCACAGTTTCTCCGTAATTGAGGATTTTTTTCTTGGCCTGACCTGCAGTGAATAGTTTTGGGAACGGTTTATTTTTTTTCAGCAGATTTTTGCCATTCGTGCAGCTTTAGAGAGTATTCTTCGACAATATCCTTGTTATCTTCAACAAGGTTATTCAATTCATCAGGGTCTTTTTCCAAATCAAAGAGCTCAAACGATGTATCACCAGCCTCTTCTTTATGAACAGTTTCTTTAATTAATTTCCATTTTTTGTCTCTAATAGACATTATTTTACTGGGATATTTAAAAAGTTCATTACTTCTAGGAGGTATGAAGATGCTGCCGGCATAAACGTATTTATTTATCGGTTTTCCTTCAATAATAAGAGGTTCAAGGCTTTTGCCTCTGAATTGACGGTCAATGGGTATGCCGAGAAAATCCAGGATAGTAGGTGCAATATCTATAAGCTGAACAAGCTCTGAAATTCTTTCAGGTTTGATTTCCGGATGATAAATAATTAAGGGGATGTGAAGTACATCATCATAGAAAGTGCCTCTTAGCGGTCCTCCGCGCATGAATCTCCCATATTTTCCAAACATATCACCATGTTCGGAAAAAAATACAACAATTGTCTTTTCAGTTAACTTTAGCCAATCCAATGTAGCTATAACACGTGTTATCCATTTGTCAGCTGTGTAGATTTCTCCATCATACAGAGCTATCATATGATGTATATCCCGTTCCGATAAATTTATACCGTAATATTTATTTTCAAAAGGGTATGCTTTCAAGGTGTAGTATTTAGTTAGTTCTCCGTTTTTTGTTATTGTAATAGGTTTTGTTCGTTCGAAAGTCCAATAGCATCTGCAAAAATCAATTTCCCCTTTATAAGAGTGATCAAATCTTGCGTTCCTTTCAGGAGTGGCGAAAGGACAGTGAAGATCGTATGCCTGGACAAATAAAAAAAACTTTTTATCTTTATTTTTTGTAAGCCAGTTTATTGCTGCTGGAACAACATCTTTGGTGTATCCGTATTCTATCCATAGTTTTTGCTGGTTCTTCGGTTCCTCTCCCTTTTTATAGGCGCGAAATACTTCAGAATAATCAAAGCGGTCAATTAATCCATATCTCGGAGCGTAGTGCTTTCCTCCGGTAAACGCGGCAGTTACATATCCATGCTTTTTCAGAATATCAACAAGAGTAATTATGTTCCTGGAGAGCTTTAATGGATTGCCATATACCTTTCCGTTCATTATTTTGTGAAAAAAAGGATATGTGGAAGTGAATATTGATATTCCTACGGGAAGTGTCCAGCTTGCATGTGAAAAAGCATTTTCAAAAACTATACTCTTCCTGCCGAATTCATCGATGTTCCGTGTTGTTTCGCGGTCATATCCATACAGGCTCATATGATCTGAACGCAGGTTTGTAAGGGAAAGAAATACCACATTATATTCAGGTTTTTGAACCTTTTTGTTTTTTTGTGTAAGAAAGAGAATAATCAAAAAGCTCATTGCCACAAAAAAAGAAACAATTATTACATATAAAAATGGGTTTTTTTTCATTTTCATTTTCTCAAAGTAAATAGATCAAGAAGGATATTCAAAAACACTGGATCATTCTACTTATTATATGAAATAATCGATATAATTATTATTGAAACCGCAATATTTATTGTCTTTTCCAAAGCACTCTAAGTGCAGAATCTCTTGTTTGAAAGCAGTTTTGCGGGCGGTTCTGTGAGAAGCAAAAATGTTTTTAACAAATATAGCTTTTTTTAAATATCTCAGCAAAATCTTAATGTAAATATTATTAAAATGCAATGTTCATTAACCTAGATATTGTAAAGCTGTGGCAGTTGATAAAAGCAATCACACAAGATTGAAGTTGGTAAAACCGGCTATTCTTTCTCAGAGACTCCCAGCCATGTTTTTGCAGTTGATACGTCATAGAATACAATAGTGTTTTCTATGTCAGAGACTAATTTTTTATAATATGCTGCTTTTTGAGATAGCAGGCTGGGCCTTATTACAATAGCCAATTTTACAGCAGCCAGTTTATCAGGGTTGGCCCTGAGCTTTTCTGCAAGCAAATGGAGGGCATCAATTGAAACATCAGTGTCATCAATTCGAGAGGCATCAAATAATTCGACAAATCCGGGTTTTCTAATGCGTGAATCATTCTCGAGCGCATCTCCATAATCAAGAAGATCTTTATCGGTAGGAGATCCTGTAACTAAAGCATGAATGAATGTACCGTCATTATTTATGGTATACTTAATCGGCATTTATCTTGCCTCCTTTTGCGATATTTTACAGTTCTATCTATTAAAATAAATAATGTATTTTTACAGTTTCTATGTCTGATATGTGATTCAATGGATTTAAAAAAAAGTGGGTTCATTGCAAAAGCAGGCAGTCCGAGATCTTCAATAACTTTATTGGCAATATTACCAATATCAGTGTAATGAATTGTGTCCATAGCTTTTAAAACTGAGTTGTGAACTTTTTGAAAAAATTCAAGACTATTATTAAATATATCCGGAATGCTATCAGGATATCGTGGTTCGTCCCATGAAGACAACAGAACGTCTATTCTTTGAATTTCTTCTAAGATTTTTACGGATTTAACTGAAGAAATAATATCTTCATAGATTGGGATTGTTTCAGGCAAAGGAATACAGTCTCCGGAGAAAAGTACTTTATCAGATATATTAAATAGAGATATGTGTCCTTTAGAATGGCCTGGAGTATGAATTACCTTTAGAGATTTGTTGCCAAAATCCAATATCTCATTATCCTTGAGAACAATGTCAACATCAACCGAATCTTCAACAATTGAATAAAAAGATGGTACTGGCCGTTCTGAAAATTGATGTGAAATATCTTCTATCCATTTAACTGCAGCAGAATGTGCAGCAATTTTGCACCCAACAGCTCTTTTAATAGAAAAAGCACCACCTATATGATCAGGATGAGAGTGGGTTAGTACGGCAATTTTAATTTCATCAGGAGTTCGTCCGATTTTGCGAATATAATCGAAAATAATATCCTTCGAGGATGAAATGCCGCAATCAATTAAGCAAATATTTTTGCCGAAAATAAGATATGAGTATGTAAATCTGTTAATTATTTTGCCCGGGGCAATCTCCAGGTTAAAAGGGATTCTTATTGCATGAATATTATCTGTAATTTTCATTAATTATCCTGAAACAGTCAGATTCTATTAGTAATAATGGTTTATAGGCACTTATTAAATTGTACCGTAGTAACTTATTGGTACAATTTCTGTCAATAATAGCGTCGTCTTGTGGGCCTTTTATAAGTGTTTGTTGGTGTTGGTTGATTGAATTTGTAATCAAAGAAAAAGCTGTAATCATTCAGATCCGTAGAATGAATCTCTTTTATCGTCCATTTAGTATATCTATCATTTATTTTATGGCAATAAGCTGCTTCCATTGTGAGAATTTTCCCAAGTTTCATGTCAATAAGTTTAGTCGTTCGTTCATCTGTATATGAATAGCCTTTTGGTTTTGTTGCAAACGTTGTTCTGGACCCTGAAACCATAAGTAAATGAGTTACACCAAGCATTTCACCTAATTGAGTTCGTATTTTTTTTGTTACAAAACCTGTTTGCTGAAATTTATGTTCATTCAGGATTTTTTCAACAGAACTTCTGTCGACAACAGCAAAATCAGGATTATCCGAAAAATATTTCTTATTTATTAGCGGTTTTGAAACTAAATTCAGTGATTTTTGTTCAAGATTCTTCACAAAAATATCTCTTGTATTTTTATCCGTAATTACAGTTGCGTTGCAGCTAAAGTTATCTCCTATAATGGCAATAACAACTGATTGATTGTTTTTAAGTAAAGACTTTATTTTTTTTACATATCGTCTGTTATCGAATTCGTAAGTTTTGTCTGAATAATCATCGCTGAATGAGCTTGTTTGAAAAACAGTTAAGATGATAGATGCTAATATGGAGTAAAATAATACTTTTCTCATAATGGTTCTCCTGTTGCAGTTGTTGATGTTGTTGAGCGTTATAAGTTTATTATATTATCCTATGGTAATAAAATGAACAGTTTTAAAAGAAATTGCTTCTCTAAGAAAGTTTAGAGGCATTAATATCCACGGAATGTTTGCTTTCAGTTTCTTCACATGAGGAACAGATCTCCCATTCATTATCATCAATATCATAGGGACATATGTCCGAATTTATTATTTCAATAGCATTGAAAACCTGGTCTTCCGGAACCTGAAGCTTAATCCCATCATTCAAATTCGAGTATAGCCAGTTTGTGAAGACTTCAAATTCATTTGATAATTGTGTGTGAATTCCAATAGTGTCAAGTTTGCCTTTTGCCAGATACGCTTCATGTGGAGTATTAAACGTTGCAATCGTTATTAATTTCATTACAGGAACCCAATATCCTATGTAAAAAAAGAAAAGTTACTTAAGTTACTCTTATGAAAAGAATATTATAAATTTACTGTTTTATTATAGCTCAGTAAAGGTGTTTTTCGAGAAAAAATGAATAAATTTTGCAGTTGTCAGATTTAAAACTTTTGATGTGTTATATTTCCTTCTCCCCCATGATCATCAACTAATTTTAATCTGATTTTTTCCCTGTCATTTCTTCAATATTCAATTTTAATAGAGCTACAGCATTTAGCATTGGTTCGTTATAAGTCCAGTTTCTTTCTGCTGAGTCTGAATAATGAGCCATAATAATATTCAAACATCTAACCTTGTCAGCATTATCGTCAATTAAATTTATATGACCATATCCAATAATGCTCTTATAATCCGTTCCCCAGTTACAAGGTGTGGAACTTTTTGTAAGCTTTACAGTTTCCTCAATTTCGAAACACGCGTAATTATTTTTTTTTATAAGGTCTATTTTCTTTCCCTTTTTCGCGGAGTGAAAATACAGGCATCCATCAGAATAGCCGTAATTTAAAGGGACTATGTAAGTTTTTCCATTATCATTCAGGCCTAACCGGCATACAATTCCGTCTCTTAGTGTTTTCTCAATTTCAACCTTGCCTTTAATTTCTTGTTCTTTTCTTCTCATAATTAATTCCAATACTTAATTCAGGTAACATGTTGTTTCAATATATTCCATTTTACATTCATGTGTATGTCGCGTAAAGGTTATAAAATCAGTTATTGATAAAGAGAAAAACTCTTGATTATTAAGGACTTAAAATTGTTGCTCTATTGTTTTGTGAGTCTTATAATATTTTTTATAATACAAAATTCTATAAGTAATAAGTTTGGTTAAAGATAAACATAATTAAATAGATTGTATAGCTATGCTAAAATAATTAGGCTGAATTAAATAGTCTGCAATTACTTCATGATATATAAAATATTTTGAAAATTGTCCTGAATCTGTTTTGGAAGGGGTGAATTATGAAACGCTTTATTCCGGTTTTCTTTTCAGTTTTTATTTTCATTTTTGTTATTACAGCTTTGAATGTTGTTTATGCGGATGAATATAAGCCTGGTGTTCACGATTTTTCTTTTGATCTTGGTCCTTATGGTGGGAGTATGACATCATATTCTTTCAATATTTATTGTACCGGACCAGCAAGGGTTACTGCTTGCTGGGCTGGTTTTGCACCGGCTCTGACAATGACGCTTAATGGTCCCGGTAAAACTGAATATTATGCCCGGGTTGATGGCGGTTCTCCTTTAGTGATAGATTTTGTTGTGACACCTGAAGATTTAATGATGGGTACATTATGGCAGGTGACGGTTGCTAACCTGTACGGTGGATGGGCATATGGGAGAGTGTATGTACAGTTCACTTTGCCAGGGGTTATTCCTATGCCGGCACAGCCTGTGCCATCAGGTACTATTATTGTATCTGAAACATATCCGGGGCCTGGATATATATATATTTACGGACGCTGGTACAACGAAACATACATCCATATTTATTTCCCATGGTTAGGTGTTGCTCCAGGTATTCCTGACTGGTTTGGCCCCTGGATAGGATGGGGGCCTGTTCCACCGGCAGGAACCAGTGCTCCTCCTACGGGAACATATCCGCCCGGTACAACTTCTCCACCTGCAACAACAGTGGCTCCTGGAACAATTTCTCCTCCAACAACGAGTCCGCCATGGACAGGAGGTACATTGCCGACATTTACGCTCACGACGGTTCCGCCATGGACAGGAGGTACATTGCCGACATTTACGCTTACGACGGTTCCGCCATGGACAGGAGGTACGCTGCCGACATTTACGCTTACAACGGTTCCGCCATGGACAGGAGGTACGCTGCCTGCATTTACACTTACAACGAGTCCTCCATGGACGGGAGGTACGCTGCCTGCATTTACGCTTACGACGGGTCCTCCGTGGACGGGTGGTACGCTGCCGACATTTACGCTTACGACGGGTCCTCCATGGACAGGAGGGACGTTTATGACTAAGCCGCCTGTCTATACAGTGAAACCGCTTCCAACGTTTGTAGTTCCTGCAACATCACCGGTTTATACGGTTAAACCGCGGCCTACTTATACTATGGCTCCAACACATGCTCCCACTTACACCGTTAAGCCGCTTCCAACTTTTGCTGTTCCTACAGGTCGTCCCACATATACAGTCAAACCTACAAGCAGACCTATATATACTACACGGCCACAGCCTACATACAGTGTTCCAACAAGAGCTCCGGGATA
>JAVCCS010000039.1 GCA_030765365.1 Candidatus Theseobacter exili | reverse complement strand
TGCAGGCAACCTGGAGAACATATCTCAGCATCTTAATGAAAATGGAATTCTGATACCTGCAACCCAAAAACGGCTCTCATCAATCCGTATTGAAACTGAATCTTCCTATCTGAATGTCGATTATGATATCATTGCAGAAAAAAAACGTCTTGCATATAAAACTGCTCACTTTAATACACGAAACATAGCATTGGAGTCAATCGCTGATGAAACAGAGCAGTTACTCAGGAAGAATGATCTGGTCTTTGTCTATGGCAGTATCTCCGATTCAGATCTTGTCCTAAACCTTATGCAGATATCCGACATTGTAGTAAATTTTGCAGCAGAAACACACGTTGACAGGTCTATACTGAACCCGGATATGTTTATCCGGACCGATGTGTATGGAACTTATACCCTTCTTGAGGCTGCACGAAAGTGTGAGAATCTCAAAAAATTTATTCATATCTCAACAGATGAAGTGTATGGTGTTGCAACAGATCACAGTTTTTCAGAATCTGATCCGATTAATCCACGTAATCCCTATTCAGCAAGTAAGGCTGCAGCGGATCGGCTGGTATATGCCTATAATCAGACATACGGACTGCCGGTCACCATAGTAAGGCCATCAAATAATTTTGGCCCCAGTCAGTACCCGGAAAAACTAATCCCGCTAATGACAATTAAGGCACTACGGAATGAAACTCTGCCAATCTATGGTGACGGGCGACAGATTCGTGACTGGCTTTTTGTAAAAGACACTGTGAGAGCACTTGATTGCATTGTAAAAAAGGGAAATATTGGCGAGGTATACAATATTGCAGGCAGGAATGAGAGAGAAAATATTGAGATTGTGCGTTTCATCCTAAAAACACTAGGCAAACCGGAGACACTAATACGCCATATTGAAGATCGACCCGGACATGACCGAAGATACTCTCTGGATGACACAAAATTCTGTGAGGAGCTTGATTTTAGCCATACAGGAAATTTTGAGGACAAGATGGCATCCACAATTCAATGGTATGTTGACAATCAGGACTGGTGGCAGCAGATTACCGACTACGATAGTGAATATAAGATATTCATGCAGACTTTGTATGGATCAAAGCAAAAAGTTGAGTGAAATGAAAGGCATCATTCTTGCAGGAGGGAGCGGTTCACGACTCTCCCCAATAACTCTGGCAATGAGTAAACAAATGATACCGATTTACGATAAACCAATGATCTATTATCCACTATCAGTGCTTATGCTGGCAGGTATACGGGATATTCTCATAATCTCAACACCTGACCATATAGATCTTTATAAAAAATTATTCAGTGATGGATCATGGTTAGGTCTCAATATTTCGTATATTATTCAGGAAAAACCCAGGGGAATTGCAGATGCGTTTATTGTAGGGGAAGAATTTATTTCCGGGGACAAGGTTGCACTTATTTTGGGAGATAATGTCTTCTATGGTCAGGGTTTTTCACCGTTATTGCAGGAAGCTGCATCATTAACCAGCGGTGCGGTCATCTTTGGGTATTATGTACATAATCCGCAGGAGTTTGGTATTGTTGAGTTTGATAATAACGGGGCTGTTGTCTCTCTTGAAGAGAAACCCGAAAAGCCGAGATCACATTATGCTATCCCCGGGCTTTATTTCTATGACGAATCCGTTGTTGATATTGCAAAGCGACTGAAACCCTCATTAAGGGGAGAGCTTGAAATTACTGATCTGAACCGGGAGTACCTCAGGATGGGGAAATTAAATGTGAAGCTTTTAGGAAGAGGGTTTGCATGGCTTGATACCGGAACATATGACGGACTCCTTGAAGCATCCAATTTTGTTGGAACAATCCAGAAAAGGCAGGGATTGTACATCGCCTGTATTGAGGAAATTGCCTATAATAAGGGATATATAGACAAAGAGGGCCTCATTGCAAGAAGTAAAAAAATGGATAAAACTGATTACGGAAAATATCTTCAGATCATCGCAGGTCTTGATTGAGAAAAGTCTCGCGATTCCAAAAAGATCATAAAATATTGACTCAGTAAAAAAAAGGTTATGGAAATGACTAAATGCATTATTTTTGGAGGTAACGGATTTATTGGATCACATCTGGCTGAGAAACTGGTTCGGGAAGGATATGAAGTCAAAATATTTGGAACATTCCGGCATGGTATGAATAATCTGTCAAATTGTATCAATAATGTGGAAATAATCAAAGGAAATTATCTGAATTCCCGGGATGTTTCTTCCGCACTAAAAGATGTAGATGTTCTTTTTCATTACATATCCAATACAAATCCTGCGACAAAACCCCTAAATCCTATTTTCGACATCGAAACGAATGTTATTGGGTCTGTCAAACTTTTTCAGGCAGCTCTTGAGAATGATGTTAAAAAAATTATATACCCATCATCCGGCGGGACAATATACGGAGAGACAAATGGAAAGCCAGTCAGCGAGGACGATCCTAAAAATCCTGTCAATCCCTATGGTATATCAAAATTTACTATCGAAAGATACCTTGAATATTTTTACCGAAACTATGGCATGGAATATTCCGTCCTCCGTTATTCTAATCCCTTTGGAGAACGGCAAAATCCACATGGGAATCAGGGAGTAATTCCGGTATTCCTCAATAAAATATTGCACGGGGAAAGCCCTGTAATTTTTGGTGATGGGACTGCAGTAAGGGACTATATTTACATAAATGACGCCATTGACGCAACTTTTGCTGTTTTAGAGAGTAAAACAAAAGAAACCATATTTAATGTTGGCAGTGGAGAGGGATTTTCATTAAACCAGTTGATTAACATTATGTCAGAAATTACAGGCAGGAATGTAAATCCAATATACACAGATGATTCCAGAAATAATATTTCAAAAATCGTCCTTAATATCTCCAGAATATCAGATACTACCGGCT
>JAVCCS010000310.1 GCA_030765365.1 Candidatus Theseobacter exili | reverse complement strand
TTGCATGCAAAGGGGGAGGGCCGCGACAAGGGGGCTTATTACACCCCTGTCCATCTGGTAAATTTCATACTCGACGAATTAGATGCAAAAAAACCTCTCAAGGAAGGGATGAAAGTTTTCGACCCCTCTTGTGGTTCAGGGGCGTTTCTGGTTCAATGCTATCGCAGATTAGTTGAAAGTGTAGTAAGGGGCAAAAACACCAAACTCAATCCGACAGATTTGAGAAAACTTTTAGTCGATCATATTTTTGGTCTGGATGCTGATGAAGAAGCCTGTCAAGTTGCAGAGCTAAGTTTATCTTTGACATTGCTTGACTATATCGAACCACGTGACCTGAGAACTTATCCGACTTTCAAATTGCCGGATTTACACAAAAATATTTTCCATTGTGCAGGCGGCTTCTTCGATGAAGGTTCCTTATGGGCGAACTCCATACCAAAGGATGGCTATGACTGGATTGTCGGCAATCCGCCCTGGAAAAATATAGGCAAGCAAAAAGATAAAGAACCATATCATCGCAAAGCAATTGAATGGATAGATGCCAACAAAAACCTATTCCCTGTTGATAATTACCAGATAGCAGAAGCTTTTGCTTGGAAAATAAGTCAATTATTAAAAGAGGATGGGCAGTGCGGCCTTCTTATGCCTGCAAAAACATTGTTTAAGAAACAGGGAGACAAATTCAGGACTAAATTCTTTTCTGAAATTGAAACATGGTGCATTGTCAACTTTGCAAATATTAGAAGATATTTATTTGAAGGAGCTGATAATCCGGCAGCGGCATTTTTCTATTCCGGTAAAAGCAACTGGGATAAATCAGACCATTATATTACTACCTATGCTCCTTTTGCGGTTGAGCAAGATTCACAACTTAACCAAACAGCCAGATCAAAAAAGATATGGTCTGTCTGTGTGAATTATTCCACGATAAAGGAAATACCCCTAAAGAATATCAGTGATGGTTCTTCTATGCCATGGAAAATAGCAATGTGGGGAACACATAGGGACGAACTATTTATTAGAAAAATCTGTAGAAACCATATTCTTCTTGAAAGTTTCATTAAACAGGAAACGTTATTCAAAAGCGAAGGATTACAACTGCGATTCCCGACAAAAACAGATAAAAACTTCGAGCTTGTCAATGAAGTACAAGGAGAGAAAAAACTTTTAATGAATATGCTTAGAGGTATTAATTGTATTCATTCTTTCAATGACGATAATTTTTTTGAGACATTATCGGATGATGAAAATATATATACCCGTAAAGGTCGCAAAGAATTACCACTTAGTGTTTGTAAACCACCTCATATTTTTGTTGATGCTTCCAGGAGATTTATTGTTTATTCTGATAAATTTTTTATTATTCCACCCAGACAAATAGGAATTGCAGGAAACAGAAAACAAAAAAAATTGTTAAAAGCGTTGGCATTATATTTTAAATCAGATTTTGTTACTTATCAACAATGTTTAACCAGTGCATCTTGGGGTATAGAAAGAGATAATTCTAATATGGATGATTTGGATAAATTACCAATACCATTATCTGATCTTTCAGATGATGACATCGCTGAATGGGCCAAGCTTCACGATGAAATCGTTGAGGCAGACAAAAAGCATAGGTCTGCAAAAAATGACAAGCAACTTAAAGAACAAACACTTTGGGACACACAAAAAAATATCTTGCCCAAGCCTGATGACTCACTGCCCAAATTAGGCCCTCTTTTGAAGCAAATGAACAAAAAAGTCTATAAGCTGTTGAGTATAAGCAAAAAACAACGATGGCTGATTGAGGATATGCTTGATGTTCGCAAGAAATTAAATGATGGCAAAATAGCCAAAGAAGCCATTGAACTGGCGTCAGAAGAAGAAATTGATGAATTTGCCAATATATTCCAGGAAGAACTTGATTTATTCCTCGATCACTCAGGTAAGCGGAAAGTTCATAAAGTCAAGGTATTATATACCCGTAATTCTGCCGTAATTATTGTCGATCATCTTATGCAGTCCACGACAACAAAACCTAAAGTATTTGAAGTAAACGATAGTAAAACACGAAGAGAATTGAATACACTTCAAGAGAAACTAACAGAAACAAAAAGCCAGTGGATGTATTTTACCCGCTGCCTGCGAATTTACGAAGACAGAAAGACTTATATATTCAAACCTCGACAAAGATTGTACTGGCTGAAAAGCCAGGCTTTGGCTGAGGCTGACGATTTTATTGCGGAGAAACTGGCAACAGAATAACAATCTATGACAATATCGGGGCAACACAAATCAAAAAGTAATCCGTCAAATGATAATGGCGACTATAAGGCTGTTATCCACCGCGATGCTTTATTTCTGATTGTCACCGGACACAGTAGGATGATTGCCGATGGAGTTGATTACTCTGATACTGATGAAGAAGATATTACAGGCATTCTTACCACATGTATAGATGAATATATTAACTGCCTGTCTTCTCCTGATTGGACAAAACATTTTTACGTGCACGAGGAATTACGAGAGAACACAAACGGGAAAAAGGGCAAACGCAGAAAAAGGGTTGATATTGTTTGTGTCCTGACAGGTAGAAAACCGCAAAAGCGTATGAAATTTGAAGCTAAACGGCTGAAAAGAACAGTGTTAACTGCTGGCAGGTATCTGGGCAAAGAAGGGCTAGGAGAATTCATTGCGGGCAATTACGCAAAAACAGATGATGATGCTGGAATGTTGGGGTATATTCAATCTGATAGTTGTGATCACTGGGCTGATAAAATTTCCAATGCACTGAACAATGGAAATGACGTACATCTGACAGATGAAGGCCCATGGCAAAAAGCCTGCCTTGAAAATATTGATAACTGTTATACAACCCGACACAATCGGCCAACTGTAGGACGTAAACTTCTAGTTTATCACCTTCTACTTGATTTTGTAAAACAGTAGGATGACTGGCGGGGATGGGCGGGGTTACAATTTTTGGGTTTGCTAACGCGGCTCTTCGTTTCGCTCCGTGTCCTGCTTTCGCAGGGATGACA
>JAVCCS010000274.1 GCA_030765365.1 Candidatus Theseobacter exili | reverse complement strand
ATTAATCTTCAGGGACCATATTTTCTGACGCAAGCTTTTGCAAACAAAATGGTTGAGTGGAAGCAAGCTGATGAATCATTTGAAGCAGCAATTATTAATATTACATCTATTTCTGCGGATGTTGCATCAGTTGCAAGGGGTGAATATTGTGTGTCAAAGGCTGGTCTTAGTATGATGACAAAGCTTTTTGCTGTTCGTCTTGGTGAATACAATATACCAGTTTATGAAATTAGGCCTGGCATTATTAAGACAGATATGACTTCTGGCGTAACTTCTAAATATGACAAGCTTATATTTGAAGAGGATCTTCTTGTTCAGGCAAGATGGGGACTTCCTGAAGACATAAGTAAGGTTTGTAGATCTCTTGTTTCAGGCGATTTTGCCTACTCAACAGGTCAGGTTATTAATGTTGATGGTGGTTTTATGTTGCCTAGACTTTAAATGAACGAGCTTGGCTCGGGATAAAGGTCTAAGTAAAGAAGTGTACAGTACATAGTGTATAGTGTGTAGTGTAAAGAAGTGTACAGTACATAGTGTACAGTATACAGTCTCACTCTGTGGGCAAGAATGCCTCCGGCGGTTTTAATTCTTAATTGATTCAAGCTGCGGGAGGCATTTCAGCATTGCCATTACGCTGCGCTTCATTGCTCCAGCCTATGTTAGTTTATCTTTATTGGCTAAAGCCTCTCTACGACTGCGTCTTGAGTGCCACTTCGTTTTACTCGTTGCTTGACATTCGTCAACCCTCTACCTTCGGTGGTCCGCATTCATAATTGATTTAAAACTGTATACTGTACACTATGCACTATACACTACGAGCAGAGCTCGTCCGTTTACCCTTTACATTTGTTTTTGCTTCATCCATGGGCATTGTTTTTTTTGTGGGCATTTGGCACAACCATTTTGTTTAGCTAGCATTGGTAGAATAACCCAGGAGTCAAAGATGAATACTATAACCAAAAATAGCAGTAACCATGAAAAGACTTGTATTAGTTCAATAGCACCACATATTACGGGTATAATCCATAGAGGAACAATGGCTGGAATGTGTTTTCTGAATTTCTGTGCGAAGAATTTTTGCTCTTTTCCCTTTACCATTTTTGCTGATAGTTTTCCGTAACCGCTTGGGCATCCATCGTTTCCATAACCATGGCAGTAGGGACACACAAAAATCATTAGCCAGAAAGAACCTAAAATACCATATAAAATATAACTAATAGCGCCAATAATTCCATAAGTGGAGAATAAAAAGGAAGATGCGATTGTCAATGCACCAATGAGAAGCATTCCTCCAAAAGGAGCATTATCCATCATAACTTTTAACTTTGTATTTTTTTTCATGATTTTTCTCCGCTGTCATTTTGAATTTTAAATCCAAATTTTTCATATAGATGAATGGCTGCTGGTCGAAGATCTGATGTATCAAGAAATGCCTGCGTATATCCTAGTTCAATGAGCCTTTGACAGATTATACTCACAATCATTTTGCCGAGTCCTTGGTTATGCCATTCAGGAACAACTGCTACCCAATGTACTTGTCCGAAACCCGCAAACTCACCTTGCTTTTTCTCCCACGCAGTTGCAGTGGCTATAGCTTTCCCTGTTTTATCTAAAAGATAACACTGCCGCTCTCTAAGATTAAGTTTATCATTACCAAATTGCTTATCAAAAAGCTGAGGAGTAATGACATTGAACTTGTCTGCCTCTTTATGTATGGCAATCCAATATTTTTCATCCTCCGGCTCGTACCAGTGAAGTATTAAATCTGGCGATAGGGGATAAACCGGAGCGGAGTTCAAGTCTTCATTGATCATTATTACTTTTTGTTCTTTTCTTGTTTCTGTCATTATATTTCTCCTTTGGTGGATTTGTCGGAAGTTTTTTGCTTGTCATTCGAGTTGATAGGAATAAGAACTTCGTTTCGTCTTAAGAACCATGGGGTAAAAGGTGGGTTGTATCGAGCCCATATTACATCACCTGCACTGGTGAGATTGTTTGTTGAAATCCAATTTTCCAGCTTTAATTTATGTTGGAGATAGCGTTTCTCACTCCATGTACCGGAGTAACGTATTGCTGCAATACGTCTGGCTGGAATCTCTTTCAATATAATATTGGAATCATCAGGTTTAGGGATGGTCTTCATTGTATAAGAAGAAGGCATAACAAAACTCACTTTCCAGCTATCTTTAGCTTTTTGTTGTTCCACTGGTGCCGTCATCTTAATCTTTTCACCATCAGCCTTTTGAGTGACAGGAGATGTCATTGCAACCTTTTCACGTGCCTTGTTATTGCCTGAGATATATTTAAAGAGTTTTCCAAAAGCTTTATTTCCAGCTTCTTCTAGATTTCCTGTCACGGAAGTTTCAGCTATGATATAAGTATCATAATCGCGTATCTCAAATTTGTTGTTTTTCTTTACTACTTTGTAAGGAGCCTCTTCTATAGCCATGATATTATTTCCTCCAACAATCATTACCAATACTGCAAATATAATTTGTAACCATCTCATAATTTACCTCCATTGAATTCAGTTATATCAGTTCGATGTTCATCAGTCATTAAAAAAAGAATATTGGGTCGTTTCATTTTTTTTGTTCCTTTAGTAGTTTATGGAATAATTTAAATTTATTGAATCATAATAGGACATTTAAGATGTAAATACAATTGTTTTTTTAATCTTAATAATGTTTTTATTAATTTTTCGGTTAAATTTTGAAATGGGTACAAGGTTCTTGCATATGTTTCTGTTTTTTTGTAGTATACTTAGCTTACATATTTCAAGAAAATTTTTATTGATTTTATGGAGTAGATTAAATGACAATGGAAAAGAATTATGAGCCACACTCGATAGAGGATAAGTGGTATGAGAAATGGCTAGAAGAGAAGACATTTCATAGTGATAGTTCAAAGGGTGGAGAACCTTATTGTATTATGATTCCACCACCAAATGTTACGGGTATTTTGCACATGGGACATGCACTGAATAATACTATTCAGGATATTATGGCACGGTGGCGTAGAATGCAAGGGCGTAATGTTGTATGGGTTCCAGGTACAGATCATGCTGGTATTGCAACTCAGAATGTTGTTGAGAGAGCTTTGAAAAAAGAGGGCAAGACTCGTGATGATCTTGGTCGTGAAGCTTTTATTGAGAAGGTTTGGGAATGGAAAGAGGAGTATGGCGGAACCAT
>JAVCCS010000152.1 GCA_030765365.1 Candidatus Theseobacter exili | reverse complement strand
TTTATCAATCAGAAAAACAAACCCTGTTTTACCAAGACTGATTCTATCAATAATTTCCCAAATGATTTTCAAATTAAATTGACCAACTAATATTGACTTAATCCTGCCGTCCAAGTTAACTACCGGAATTGCAACATCCATAGCAAAACGGGTCGGATGAAGGATTACATAAGGAGGAGAGACAGAAGGAATATCCTTTTTAGCCAATTTAATCCAACTTTTATTTTTCCATTCACCGCGGTAATTGTAGTTTGTTGATGTTAGCACAGCTCCGTCAAGATCAAGCAAAGTAATAGTATTGAAAGTCTTGTAAAGATCGTATACTTTCTGGAATTCGTGCTGTTTTTCAACAATACTTGCTTCTTCTGACTTAACAATATCATTGTTTGATAATGCCACAATATGATTACAAGCTTCAAAAATAGTTCCTTCAACTTCAAGACCTACTTCAAAAGCAAGTTTTGACAATCCTTCTTCTACCATCTTACGAGTGCTCTGTCTTAACTCGTAATAAAACAACATTGTTACAATAATTATGGGTAAAATCACCAGAAAGAAAAAATATGCGCTTAGTTCTAACTTAAGTGTTCTTCTTACCATAAAATGCCTCACTAACAAGACTTCACTTTGTACAACAATATTATTGAACTATCGCACCTACCAGTCTTTCGTCCGAAAGCTAATGAAAATCAACGCTGGCAGTTTATTATAGACCCTTCAAACCCCTTCCAGCACAAAACGCAAAGCTAAGTCAAATTATGTAATTAAAAGTTTCATATAACATCCTCTATACAGTGTTACATAAACTGCTTCTCGTATTCTGTTTAAGGCGCCGGCGGTGCCGCTACCCTACCCGAAGACGGATTTTCCCTGTCCTCATTTGAACGACCATAACCACTTTTTTATATTCAAAATTACTTCAACACTTTTCTGATTGCCCCAACCAGCTTTTCCGTCGCCTCATGCTTCATTACAAAACCTGAGGCCCCTGCGTGAAAAACCTGTTCGGCATAAATCTCTTCACTCAGCATTGTCAAAACCAATATCTGTATTTCAGGATAATTTTTTTTAATTTCATAAATCAGTTGAAAACCATCTCCGTCCGGATAGGTAATGTCAACTATTACCACGTCCGGCTCAACCATCTCAATCATCTCCATTGCCTCGGAAAAACTAATAGACTCGCCGCATACGTACAGATCATCCTCCCGCTCAATTAAAGACCGGGCATCGAACCTTACGGCATCAAGATCTTCAACTATAAATACACCCACTTTTATTTGTTTCATAACAATATTTTAACACAAAATAGCTAACAAAACCAGTTTTATGACTGCACCACACCTTTATTATAAATATAATTTACTAAACATCTTTTTTAAATTCTGTAAGTAGGAACACTAATGTGCGTAACAGGAACATTACTTACATTTTAGTTCAATTATTTATGTTTTTGTGATATGAGTTTATTCAAGTAAGATGAGGCGTAAAGTGAAAAAACATAGAGAGGAGAAATCATGAAAATATTCAGAACTTTTTTAGCTGTTGTAGCAATCGGGTTTTGTGCGGCTTGTGCCACACTTTCTGAAGCTCAGGCAGCTGAACTGGAAGCATCTGGTGATGTCAGTATCTATTCGGCTTATGTCTGGCGCGGTATCGTCATCAATGACGAAGCTGTCATGCAGCCGGCTCTTACTGTTTCCAAAGGCGGGTTTTCTGCAAACGTATGGGGCAACTTTGATTTCACCGACAGCATCGGAACAGAACACGAATTTTCCGAAATCGACATTACTCTTTCCTACACGTGGGAATTTGAAATGTTCGGCCTTGAAATAGGGTATGTTGAATACCTGTTCCCAAACACCTCTGAAGAAGGAACAAGAGAAATTTTTGCAACTGGCAGCATTGACGTTCTTCTTAGCCCAACCGTAACACTTTATTACGACGTGGACGAGATTGACGGCCTTTATGTTCTTTTCAGCGCAGGCCATTCTCTTGAGGTTACAGAAGTTATCGGACTTGATCTCGGTGCCGGCGTAGGTCTTGCAAACGCAGATTACAACGACGGCTACTTTGGAGTTGATGATGGAGCTTTTGTTGATATGGTTTTTTCTGCGGATCTTTCATGGACTGCCACTGACAACATCACTCTTTCAGGCGGAATTGCTTATATGACCCTCCTTGATTCATCACTGAAAGATGCCTCAAGTGATGATGACAAGTTTTACGGCAATGTAACTTTCAGTTATTTATTTTAACTGCTAAAGCAATAAAAATAAAAAAAGGGCCTGCATTTACTTGGAGGCCCTTTTTTCAACCAGGATTCGGAAACAGGAATAAGGACCGAATATAAACATTAATCAATTATTTTCATTACCTAAGATTCTTATAATAATTGATTAGGCTGTTAGTTGACGAATCATGCGAATCAACAGAATCGTTGCCATCAAGTTCGGGCAATACTGCTTTAGCCAGATGTTTACCTAATTCGACGCCCATCTGATCAAATGAATTAATATTCCATATAACACCCTGCGTAAATATCTTGTGTTCATATAAAGCTATCAAAGCCCCCAGGCATTCAGGTGTGAGTTTTTTGAACATAAAAGAATTTGACGGCCTGTTCCCGGGAAACGTTTTTGCAGCCACTAATGTTTCTACATCCTTGCAGTCATGTTTCGAGTCGGATATATCCTTCCAGACCTCCTCGGAGGTTTTGCCTTTCATAAGAGCCTCTGTCTGAGCAAAAAAATTGGATAATAAAATCCTGTGATGATCACCAACCGGGTTAAGAGTAATTGCAGGAGCAAGAAAATCACATGGAATAAGCTTTGTGCCCTGATGTATCAGCTGGTAAAAAGCATGCTGTCCGTTAGTGCCAGGCTCTCCCCATATAACAGGCCCGGTCGAATAACTTACCCATTTACCATCTTTTGTAACACTTTTACCGTTGCTTTCCATATCTCCCTGCTGAAAGTACGCAGGAAATCGCAGCATATACTGGTCATAAGGCAGAATTGCATGTGACTGGGCTCCGAAAAAATTGTTATACCATATCCCCAGCAAGCCCATAATAACTGGAATATTTTTCTCAAACTCTACAGATCTGAAATGTTCGTCTACCTTGTGTGCCCCTGCCAGAAGCTCTTCAAACCTGTCCATACCAATTGATAGTGCAATAGAAAGACCTATAGCCGACCATAAAGAATAACGTCCTCCTACCCAGTTCCAGAACTCGAACATATTTTTTGTATCGATCCCAAACTCAGAAACTCCTTTTTCGTTAGTCGACAAAGCTACAAAGTGTTTTGCCACTGCCGAAATATCGCCTGCCTCTTCCAGGAACCAGGCCCTTGCAGAATGTGCGTTTGTCATAGTTTCCTGAGTAGTAAAAGTTTTTGATGCGATAATAAAAAGAGTAGTTTCAGGAGACAGCCATCTTAGAACTTCAGCAATATGGGTCCCGTCCACATTGGAAACAAAATGACATTGAAGATCTTCCTTTGCATAATGCTCTAAAGCAGCTGTCACCATCTGCGGACCAAGGTCAGACCCTCCAATTCCAATATTTACAACATCAGTTATCGCTTTTCCGGTATAACCTTTCCAGAACCCGGAACGCACCTCTTTACAAAAAGAACGCATTTTCTTTAAAACTCTGTTTACTCCGGGCATTACATCTTCTCCGTCAACTAAAATAGGACGGTTAACCCTGTTACGCAAAGCTACATGAAGCACAGCACGGTTTTCGGTATTATTTATTTTTTTACCTGAAAACATAGCTTCTATTTCGTCTGCGAGACCCGCCTGCTTTGCCAGATCAACAAGAAGAGACATCGTCTTTGCAGTTATGCGGTTTTTTGAATAATCAAACAGAATATCGTCCAGGCACAAAGAAAAACTGTCAAACCTTTTTAAATCTTCATTGAACATATCTCGCATATGAAGGTCTTTGACCTCTTCATAATGTTTTTCCAATGCCTTCCATGCCGGCAATTCTGTTAAAAAGGACATATCAAACTCCTTATCTTAATATACTAAATCCTTATAATACTCTCTTTTACATCCCCCATCTATCCCTGATGAAGACTGCCGTGCGTATGTAACGGCCTGTTCATTATAGACAAGTATTTCTGCTTGTGCTTAACGCGGTTATTAATCATACGGTATACAACAATCTTTACAATATCCTGGAAGAACATCCATATAATATTATAGATCCAGACAATCCCTATCATCTCCCACGGCAAAGCAGGAACAAGCCAACCAAAACCGCACATCAAAGCGGCAAGAATCTGTGTTCCAATTATAGCTGTAAAAAGCGGCCATGCCGGGAAAGGCGGTTTGAGTAAAAATTTCTTAGTCCTTGTTACAAATAACATCAGGTGCCCTCCGGCAACAAGCTGAAGAAAAGCTATTGTCTGAATATGCGGGGTATCAAGCTTTACCCAGTTCTGTAACTGAGGATTGTTCATCCACCATTCATAAATAAGTGCTACAAGACTGAAAGTTTGAATAACAGCCAAAATTCCAAGAACTGTGGAAATTGTAAGCACGCTGTGCATATCCCATTTCACCGGTTTAGGATCTATCCTGGTATTATCATAAGCAATTGTCATAATCGGTATATCATCCAAAAGGGCAAGAAGTATAATCATCACGGCAGTTAACGGTTTGAACTTGAATACCAACATTGCCAATACTACAAAAAACATAATGTCAATGGTCATGGCTATCCGGTAAATTGTATAGCTCATCATACGCTCAAAAATCTGCCTGGCGGTTTCCACAGCTTTAATAATTACCGAAAGTCCCGGCGCAGTCAGAACCAAAGCTGCGGCAGCACGCGCAGCATCTGTAGCTCCCGATACAGCCACACCTGTATCCGCCTGTTTTAAGGCAGGAGCATCGTTTACACCGTCTCCTGTCATGGCTACGAGATGTCCCCTATCCTGCAATGCTTTTATAATGCCATATTTGTGTTCAGGAAATACCTGCGCAAAACCCTCTGCCTTTTCAATCTTCATAGCATCTTCTGCACTTAAGTGCCCAGGATCTGAATTGTCCTTAAAAATATCTGATGCCAGCTGAATATGTGTTCCCATACCAAGCTGACCAGATATCTCCCTTGCAATGGCAACATTATCTCCAGTTACCATTTTTACCTGAATCCCGTGTTTTTTTGCCTGCTCAATTGTATCTACAGAATCATCCCTGGGAGGATCATAAAGAGGCAGAATACCCATAAAATCCCAGTTCCCATCCTCTAAAGATTTAGCTACACCCAGCGTTCTAAAACCTTTTGATGCCATCTCGATAACTGTTTTTTCAGCACGTTCCTTATCTTTATCATCGAGATTACATAAATCAACCACAACCTGCGGAGCGCCCTTTGTGAACTTGATAACGACTCCCTGGGTATCTTTAACCGTACCCTCGGTCCTCTTCCCAATGGGATCAAAAGGCATAAACTCTGTCTGTTGATAATGGCCTAAACAGGCCTTCTCTCTGAGACCGCCAATAACTGCAAGATCTATTGCATCCTGATTTTCTTCCTTGGAAGCAAGTGCACCTGCAAGGATACATTCCTGTGCATCATTGGCGCTGAACAGGACAGGATCACCAAGAGCAAGCTGGTTTTTAGTAAGCGTGCCGGTTTTATCTGAACATAAAATATCAATGCCTGCCATTTCTTCGATTGCCTGCAAACGCGAAACAATAGCTTTCTGTTTTGACAAGGATAAAGCTCCTAAAGCCATTGTAACCGACAAGACCGCGGGCATCGCTACAGGAATTGAGGCTATAACCAAAATCAAAACAAACTGTACCAAATCCAATACCGGCATATGGCGGATAAGCTCAACAGTGATAAGCAAAACACTCAATCCAACAGATACAAAAATCAGAAAGTCGCCTATCCTCATCACAGCCTTTTGAAAGTGCGAAACAGCCCCTGCGCTTTCTACCAGTTTAGCGGTACGTCCAAAAAACGTTTGACTGCCTGTACTGGTTACAACAGCTACCATTTCACCCTGCTTGGCAACCGATCCTGAATAAGCAACATCACCAACCTTCTTACTCACAGGCAATGATTCACCAGTTAAAGCCGCCTGGTCAATGCTAATATACGCTCCTTCAACAAGCTTTACATCCGCCGGGATAATATCTCCCAGGCGTAATCTTACAATATCTCCCGGAACAAGCTCACTGGCATCAATTTCCTGCCACTTGCCTCCACGCAGGGCACGCGCTTTCAAAGCAAGTCCCTTTTTAAGTGCGGCAAGAGCATTTGCAGCCTTATGCTCTTCGGCAAAACCGATAACTGCATTAAAAATCAGGAGAACCGCAATAATAATAAAATCGTCCCAATGCTTTACAATAATAGAAAGAATCGCAGCCACTTCTATCATCCACGGAATAGGCCCCCAAAAAAACTGCAAAAACTTTAGCAGTGCACTTTCCTCTTTCGATTCGAGCGCATTCGGTCCACATTGTTCAAGCCGCTGTTTTACCTCTTCATCAGAAAGACCGTCAGGGCTGGTAGAAAGAATTTTATACAGTTCATCACTGCTTTTGCTTTTAGCCTCTTCACTTCCAATTTGCTGAACTTCCATATATCACCTCCGCTTTTCCAAAGGAACTATGCATAAGTTACAAAATGAGGATGCTTATATATAGCAACAACCTATAGTGAATATAAATTCTTCCACAGGTAAGAAACAAAGTACATAAAAAAATTATTATTCACCATATAGATCACAGAACGAGACTTAACGGACTTTTATTTTTCTTAGCAGTCGAATGCCCAGAAGAAGACTTGCTTTATGCTTATCCCATCCTTTCACACATACCTACTACAATAAAGTATAATAGACGACTTTTGAGGACGTTGATGAAAGTTGCGTTTTTTAACTGTTACATAATATATAGCTGATTTGCAACTCAAATCATCGAGCGAGACTTTACGCTATGACTTAATCTATTGAGTCGAGTGTTCTCGAAAAAATTATCTATTATGCTTTCCACTCCACTCTTACGCCATCGCCTCAACAGCTCTTGCTGTCCTGATATAAGAATCTATATCCATTGCTTGAGTAGACGTAATTGGCGGAATCAGAAGTTTTGACGGGTCCTGAAGAATCTCTGCAAAGGAAACACTCTCAAGAGCTTCTGCTGAAATCTCCCCTTCTTCATACAACTCTTTTAACAGTTCCTTAAGCATTTCGTCAGCTCTAGGATCTGCGCCATCTATCAGTGCCTCTCTTCCTACATCTGAAATATATCTGGCAACTGCCATTACATGATCTATATTTATATCGCTCTGTGCTGAAAATACCCTTACTGGCAATACTGTTAAACCTTCTAATACCGGAACATCTTCAGAA
>JAVCCS010000205.1 GCA_030765365.1 Candidatus Theseobacter exili | reverse complement strand
CAAAATAAAAATATTTGCATTTTATATCTACCATTTTAAAACGTTAAAATATATATTTTAATCCATCAAGAATATCAGAAGAAGGGGTATCAGAAAAAAAACAGTTATTACATAAACAAAAGCTAAATATCTCCTTTTTGCAAAAATATTTGCCATGAATTTTGCAACCTTAATGGGTATCATCCTTATTTGTTTTATCGGAAAGAATATGAGTATTCCGGAAAGATTGAACAGCAGATGAACAAGCGCTATAGTCAAAGCACTAACATTTCCGGCCATGGAGGCCAAAAGAGCTGTTGTCGTAGTTCCCAGGTTTGCACCCTATAGTAATGGAAAATGCATTTTCAAGCGTTATTAAACCGGCCCCAAGCATTGGAACCAGTAAAGATGTAGTAACTGAACTTGATTGAACAAATGTAGTGAATACTGTTCCAAATATAATTGCATAAATGCCTCTTCTGCATATGTATTTGTCAAATACAACTTCAATTCTTTTGAAAACCAGGCTTCGCATATTTTTTACAAGGAAATAAAGAGCAAGAAAAAGTAATGCTAATGAAAATACCAGCATTACAATTGCACAAAGTTTTGGTGAATCCGGGATTATATAATTAAAAAAATCTTTAAATAGATGAACAAATGGTTCCAAGATCATTTTAACCGGGCTAGTCACTTTTATTCCGCCGAATTGATAAAAGAAATTGGCAAGATAACTGGCAGATTTCTCAAGAACCCCGGTTATTTTAAACCCGAATATTACAGAAAAAAATATTTTTTTAAACATTTTATTATAATTATTTCTCAACAAAACAGCTGAATGTTAATTTACTTACTTTATTGATATGATTATATCTGGTAATCTTTTAAGAGTTTTTATCCTGAACAGAGAATTTTTATTATGGATCTTAATGTGATTTTACAAATGATATTCAATACAGCCGGCGGTTTGGGCCTTTTTCTTCTTGGAATGAAGAATATGTCTGAAGGCATGCAGGCCGTTGCCGGAAACAGGCTTAGAAAACTGATTAGTGCGGTTACTAATAATCGACTGATAGCCTGTGGAGTAGGAGCATTTGTAACATGTCTAATTCAGTCAAGTTCTGTTACTACTGTTATGCTTGTAGGTTTTGTCAATGCCGGATTAATGACCCTGACTCAGTCAATCGGCGTAATTCTTGGAGCTGATATAGGTACGACTATTACGGGATGGATTCTGGCACTTAATATTGGTAAATATGGATTACCGCTGCTCGGTATTTCTGCAATTATTTTTCTTTTTTCATCAAAGGAGAAACTTCGGTATACAGCAATGCTATTTCTAGGTTTGGGAATGGTTTTTTTTGGTCTGGAACTTATGAAAAATGGCTTTCGGCCATTACGCAATGCACCTGAATTTATTACCTGGTTTTCCAAGTTCAATCCGGCTACATTTATGGGGCTGATAAAATGTGTTTTGGTAGGGGCTTCTGTAACGGCCATTATTCAGTCTTCTTCTGCTACTATAGGTATTACAATGGGACTTGCTGCTACCGGTGTAATCGATTTCAGGACAGCTGCCGCACTTGTGCTTGGTCAGAACGTAGGTACGACTATTACTGCTTATATTTCTTCTCTTGGAACATCAACAAACGCAAAACGGACTGCTTATGCACATATAATAATAAAAATAGCAGGTGTTTGTATTATTGTTCCTGTATTCGGTTGGTATATAGAACTGGTAGGAGACTTTTTGGGAGTAGATCCCGGAATGTGTGTTGTGGAAGATGGAGTGAACAAATATCCGTATGTCTTAAGAGGTATCGCTTTTGCACATACAGGGTTCAATATTTTTATTGCTGCCATCTTTCTTCCTTTTATCACTTATTTGGGAAAAATGCTTTATCGATTTTTCCCGGACAAGGCTGAGAAGGAAAAGCCGCATCTTACTTTTTTGGATATTCGAATGTATGACGCTCCTGCTATCGGTATTCAGCAGTCATGGAGCGAGGTGGTTCGCATGAGTGAAGGTGTTCAGAAAATGCTTTCATGGATAAAAAATATAATTGTTGCGGAAGATAGGGACGAAGCTTTGGAAAAAAAGATTTTTCATCGTGAGGAGGTTCTCGACATCGTTCAGAAGGAAATTCTTGTTTTTCTCAGTAATATTCTTTCGGGTACAGTACCTCATGAAGTTATGGTTGAAGGACGCAAACAGATTCGGATGGCTGATGAGTATGAAACAATCAGTGATTACATTGTGAATATCTTAAAGTTGAGCTTAAAAATAAATAAGGAAAAACTGAAAATATCCGATGAGGGGAAAGAAGAAATTATGAAACTTCATGAAAACGTCTCGTCCTATATTGACATGGTTAACGAGAGTGTCATTCAAAAGAATCCAATGCTTAGCAAAGCTCGTACCCAGGGAGATGCAATTACTCACCTGATGAAAGAATGTCGTTCGAAACATTTATCAAGGGTTGAGGAGAAGCGTATATCGCCTCAGAAAAGCCTGATATTTACCGATATGCTTAATTCATACAGGCGAATAAAGGATCATGCTCTTAATATTGCAGAGGTTCTTGCCGGAGAGAAATAGCCATTGGTTTTTGTCACATTTAACAATTGGATAACACATGGAACGTTCAGCTGATAGCAGAATTATAAATGATATTAATCAGATCAGAAATGTTGTTAAAGGGTCTCCGGATTTTCTGATTCTATGTCATCATAATCCGGATCCGGATACGCTTTCATCTGCTTTTGCCCTTCAACATCTGTTTTTGAAAGTTTTTAAATTGCCTTCAAAAATAGTCTATAGCGGGAATATAGGCAGAGCTGAAAACCGTCAAATGGTTAAAAAATTAGAGATCCGGTTGTATCGGGCATCACGTATGAAATGGAGTAAATACAAAGACAGAGTTGCTTTAGTTGATACACAACCTGGTACCGGTAATAACGCTTTACCTGAAGGTCTTGTTCCCAGGCTGGTGTTTGACCATCATCCGAGACGAAAAAAAACAGAAGCCAGATTTATTAGAATTGAAAAGGATTATGGCGCTTCTGCTACTATAATGACGGAATATCTTCTTGCAACAGGTCCTTTCCCAAAAAATATTGCAACCGCTCTTGCTTACGGCATTAGCTCGGAAACTCAGGATTTGGGTCGAGGTGTATGTCAGGCGGATTTAAATGCATATTTATCATTGCTTCCTTTTGCGAATCTTAAGGTTTTGTCCTGTATAAAACATCCTTCATTGCCTAAAGAATATTTTGTTATGCTAAATAAAGCTCTTTCAAGGGCTTTTATTTGCAGGCAGATTTCAGGTGTTCATATTGGTGCTGTCGAGAATCCTGACATTATCCATGAAGTTGCTGATTTGCTTGTCAGGCTTGAGCGCTGTAGCTGGTCACTGGTTACAGGCAGATATAACGGTCAACTTATTGTATCAGTTAGAAGCACGAATGTAAGGGGTAAGGCAGGTATAATACTTAGAAAAATACTGGGTAAAAAAGGAGTTGCCGGGGGTCACGATACAATGGCGGGTGGTGTTGTGAATGTTTCTCAGATAGATGATCATTACGAAGATATTGAAAATACAATAACCGATCGTTTTATCAAACTGGTATCAGGCGGTTTTACAGAGCCAAAATCCCTTATTTAAATCTGTAATAGGGGCCCTGTAAGTCAAGTCGTCAAAACCTATTATGCTATTTGAATGCTCTTTACATCTTTGAATGAGTTGGACATATAATTGCAGGGGCACTGCCTAAAGCGTTTGTAGAAATTCTTTGATTCCTTTTTTAAAGTCTTTTTCAGATTCAACGAATGCTTCGTTATGAGATCCGCGTATTTTCAGGAATTTTTTAGGTTCAGCTGCAGCTTTATAAAGACTTTCAGCATGTGAAAAGGGGATTATTTCGTCGTTCCAGCTATGAATAAATAGTTTAGGGACATTAATATCAGGAACCAGCTCAAGTGAGTTATATCGTGTTTTCATGAAAAGCTTTACTGGCAGAAAAGGATAAATTTTTGCTGCGAGATCTGGAGTTGAGGTGAATCCGCTGTCAAGAATTACCCCTGCGACCTGTGCATAAGAACATAAATTTGTGGCAACAGCTACACCCAGCGATCTTCCAAAAGGTATAATTTTATGTTGATCAATGCCGCGATCAATAAGGTGATCATAGGCGGCTTTTGCATCTTTATATAATCCTTTTTCATCAGGTGTTCCCTGACTTAAACCGTAACCACGATAATCAAAAATTAGTATTTGTACGGGGATTTTTTTCAGAATAGAAAGGATCATAAGTCTGTCAGATACATTTCCTGCATTCCCATGACAAAGAAGTATAGTGTAATCCGCATTTTTTTCAGGTAAAAACCATCCGTGCAGTTTCATGCCATCTTCTGCATTAAAATAAACGTCTTCATATTTCACGCCCATGTCGGAAGGATTTCCATGCAGCTTGCGGGTAGGATAGTAAAGATTGCTCCTTTCATACCAGCGAAATCCTGCAAACAGGAAACTTGAAAAAACAGTTAGAAAAAATAGAACTTTCATAAATTTCTTATAATCATTGTTCATATTTATAAATAATATTCATTATACTTTTATTAACAAAGTTTTCTATTTCTTTTATACTATGTTACATCAGCAGTATGAAATAATATAAGGGATTATTCTTTTACAATAAAAATTGGGAAAATTCTTTTTCGTTATGGAAATAGTACTACAGTTATCAATCCTTTTAGTGCTTCTTTTATGTTCCGCGTTTTTTTCCGGGTCTGAGACGGCTCTTTTTTCTCTAAGTTCGTTCCAGGTGAAAGCATTTGAGAAGAAAAAACAGAAGAATGCAGTTAAGGTTGTTCGTCTCCTTAGTGATCCCCGCAGACTCATGATTACAATTGTCTTAAGTAATATGTTTGTTAATATATGCGCTTCGTCTGTTTCTGAAGCTTTATGTGTTCGTTTTTTTGGAGTGAGAGGCCTAATAATATCCATCCTGATAATGACCTTTATCATACTCATAGTTGGTGAAATTACACCAAAAACTATTGCCGTACAAAATCCTGAAGTAATTTCACTTATTGTATCTCCGGTTATTACCTGGTGTATGAAACTGCTTTTGCCTTTACGGCTTTTTTTTCAAGCTATTTCAGATTTTTTTGTTGGATTCTTTATTAAAGGTCAATCTGACAGTAAAAAAATTACACATGGAGAGATCAGAACGGCAGTTTCTGTTAGTGAAGCACAAGGAGTTATTAATCCGGAGGAATCCAGGATGATTTTGAATACTTTCAGCCTTTCAAAGAAATGCGTTAATGAATTAATGCGTCATCGTAATGAAATTATAGCGTTTGAAGAAAAGAGTTCTGTCGGTGAGGTAGTTTCAGGTTTGAAGGAAAACAAGTATTCAAGAATTCCTGTATATCAGGAAGAATTGGACCAGATTACAGGGGTTCTATATATTAAAGACCTTTTAAGTCATCCAATTTCAGAAATCTCCAACTTGCCAATAAGTAATTTTTCCAGAACGGCTTTTTTTGTGCCGGGAGTTATGTCTGCTGGTTCACTTTTAAAGGAACTAAAACAGAAACGTCTTCATTTGGCAATAGTTGTGGACGAATGGGGCGGAGTGGAAGGTTTAATAACACTTGAAGATATTATGGAAGAGATTGTTGGTGAAGTAGTGGACAAGGGTGATGAAATACCCTTATTCAGAAGGCTCAGTAGTACAACTATCGAAATAAAAGCCCGAATGGAAATAGAGAAATTCAATGAGATTTTTGCAACTAACATAAAGGATGATAATGCTAATACTATAGGCGGATATCTGCTGAACCGGATTGGGCATATTCCGGAGCCTGGCGAAGTTTTTAGATTTGATGATTTATCATTTAAGGTGACTGACGCAGAGATGAACCGAATTGAGGAATTGTTGATTTCTAAAATCACCATTCCCGGGAAGATCAGGGAAAAGTCATGACACCGGTAGGATGTATATTAATAGTTTTATTTTGTCTTGTGGCCCACGCATTTTTTGCAGGTGCCGAAATGGGGCTTATTTCCTGTAATAAAATAAAAATGCGGCATCTTGCTAATAAAGGAAGCAGAAGAGCAAAAACAGCCCTTTTTTTTCTGGAAAATCCTGAAAAGCTTCTGGCCGCAACTTTAGTTGGAGTAAATATTGCTGTTATTTCAGGATCTTCTGTTGCAGCATATTTGGCCCATTCATATTTCCACGGTAATCTGGTGCCGCTATATTCAACAATAGTGATGTGGCCTTTAGTTTTGCTTTTTGGAGAGATTATTCCGAAGACTGTATTCCTGCACTATGCAGATCGTTTGAGCCTGGCTATTTCTTATCCTTTAAAATGGGCTTATTTTTTGCTTTTCCCTCTTGTTGCTTTTGCCGGCGCAGTTGCTTTCAGAATATCAAGAGCAGGTAGAAACAAAACTCATAAAAACCCGTTCGTCACTAGGGAGGAATTAAAATATATGATGCAACAGGATGTTGTTGAAGTAGCAGCTGATTCTGAAAGTAAGGGAATGATTAGAGAAATTCTGAATTTTGGAAATATTGTTTCAAGTGAAATAATGGTTCCTTTGATTGATGTTATTGCTGTACCTGTTACTGCCAGAGTTAAGGAGGTTGAAGAGATTATTCAGAGTTCGGGCCATTCCAGAATTCCTGTTTATAGAAAAAGAATTGATGAATTAGTTGGAAGTGTGCATGCAGTAGATTTAGTTGGTTTAGATGAGGAGGTCTTAATAAGAGACTTTGTTAACAAACCATATATTGTGCCTGAAAGTAAACCAATTAGCCAATTGTTGAGTGAACTGAAAAGGAACCGGAAATATATGGCTTTTGTTGTGGATGAATATGGTGGAGTTTCTGGAATTGCAACTTTGGAGGATATTCTTGAAGAAATAGTAGGAGAGATTGAAGACGAATACGATACTGGTCATATTCAAGCAGACCGGGAAGATAAGAATATAGCTGTAATTGAAGGGCGTACACGCCTGGATGAGATTTCTGAAAAATTTGATGTCGAGTTGCCTTCTGATAAAGCTCAAACTATTGGGGGCTTGCTTTGTCTGAAAAAAGGTCATATTCCTTTGGAAGGAGATATATTTAATATTGAAGGACTTAAAATTGAGGTTCTTGAGGCAACTAACAGAAGGGTTGAGAAAGTCAGGATAAGAAAAGAGTAATTGTATTAAGTATTAAGCAAATCTTCAGTAGGCCGCTCGACTCTCTGGATATTGGTTTCAGTGTAAAGTCTTGCTCTGTGATTCGAGACGCAAAAGAAGCCTGGTTAATTATATAAAAGTGCAAAAACGCGTCTACCATCAGTGCTTTCGGAAAACGCATCTTATTCTTTTTTGAGGATAAGGCAGTAAAAAAAAAGAGACGATAAAATTAATTTATGTTTTTTTTAAAAGTTTTCATATATAATAAAACAAAAAAATAATTTTATTTAAAAGGAGATTAAAAATGAAAACTGCATGTCTTATTGTGGTTGTTATGCTTGCATCTTCAATGGCTTTTGGACAACGTGTAGTGCAGTCTTATGACGAGGATGTTGTGGTATATACTCCTCCGGTTGCTTCAGGAGTTGTTGTGCAAACTTATGGTCCTGCACCCTATAGATATGATTACGATTATTATCGTTATGGTGCTAGAAGGATGGGTCGTAGAGGACATCCACGATATTATCGCTCGGGCAGGACATATTACGGTTCAAATCCTTATTATTATGGTCCTCCTTTTGTTACCAGAACTGGTAGAGAAGTAAGTTCAACAATAGTTACTGAGGAACAAACGTTTGTTCAGTAATCACCTGAAAAGAGTTGGTTTTATCGGGTTTTGGATTTGTTTTTTAGCACTGTTTAGCGCAACTGCATTTGCAGAAGAGATAGTTGCCGATGAAGTTAATGTAAGGTCATCTCTTCAGTCCCTTGCGCAAAAAATGCAATGGCCTGCAGAAGTGATAGCCGCTTCTGCAGGGAAAGGCTTGCAGGCTGATATTTACGGTGTGGCAAGTGTTCCTTTTTACAGGTTGTCATCTGGTTTAGGTCAGCGTATGGCATATGTGTATCTTTGTTCTGACACTGATTTTGCAAGAACAATTCTCCAAAAATATCTTGATGAACAAAGGACGCTGGGTTTTTACATTGAATCTTTTGAGTTAAAAGGATTCAATGCATATGACCTTTTTGTTCGTGCCTATATTCAGAAATCAAGAAATACAATGCATTTGAACGCTTCTATAGATCAGGTTGTTGCGAGGTTCGGTAGATACATACTTGTTGCAAGAGAAGAGGTAAAAGGTAATGGCGCCGATGCGTTGAGTATTCTAGAAGAGTTATATGAAATCTTCAAAAAAAACAATCTGATTCCTGTCCCAATAGGTAAAACAGAACTTCCTGATAAAAAGAGAAATACATCTGATTTGCCTGAAACTGTTCGTCTGGATATACTGGTTCCTTCTGCTGGTTTATTAAATGATGGTATTAGAAAATGGGATGAACGGATAGTCCCCCTCGAAAATGCATCCTTTTATTTTCCCGGTGCCAGGGAATTGACTGAATACTTTTCTGAAAAAGAAATTAATACAGGCAAAGAATATTATATATTGCTTGATATTCTTGGGTTTCCAACTTCAGGTGGTGCAAAAGCCCGTATTGAAAATGCCGTTGCAAGTATAGTGAAAGAAAAGAAATCGGCCAATATATTGGCTATTGAAGGAGCCGGAAAACAAGCATATCGTATTACTGAGAAGGATGATGGAATAGCAAAAATACTTTTTTTCAGGAAAAATATTTTCGTAAGTATTGAGGGTAATACTAAAGATAAGGATTTTAATATAAGTGATACTCTTTTCAGACTTTCTATTTTGGTTGACGAAAAGATAATGAAACTGATGAAATCGGATTGAAACGGCCTATTGTCTGAATCTTCAATAATTAATTGTTCCTTCCAATATTGTTTGATCAGGAATGGTAATTTGCTGGTTTGTTCTATTAATTAAATGCACCTGTTCCTTACAAACAATACCTTTTTGAAATAAAAAATCACCATCAATTTTCAAACTTTTGCATGCAGTAAGAGATGGTGGGCCTTTCGGGAATCGACTTTTAAAGTCATCTATTAGTTTAAAAAATTCAGTATCTAGCTTGATAAAGATATTTTTACCATTTTGGCTATGATTTGGATCTGATTTTAAATTCAAATTTTCATCAAAATAATAAAGATCAGACCATAGCGCCAAGAGATCATCAGTTGTTTTTACCGGAAAAAACCTGTTTCTTGGAACGCGCAATGCGGATGCACCTTCAAAGAGTGAAATTGCCGATCCAAGAGCTGTTTCCAATTGATAAACCTCAGGTGTTTCGGTGTTACCAGGCACAACATTTTTTCTGTTAAATATTACTTCAAGATTAAGTATGTTATTATTTTCAGTCAGCTTTTTATTTAGAATATCAAGATTAATCCAGATGTTATTTGTATTAAAATACTTGTAAAGATTGATGTTTTGAAATTCATTAATTTCAGATTCCGGGCATTGTGCTTTTTCTCGTAGAACAAGTGATCCTTTTTTGCTTTTGGCCAAATGCCCTCCTTTTTTGTCGGCTTCTGTCCTGTCTGCGACTTCCATTAAAAACGGAATTTTCTCTGATGCAAAATATCCAAGTAATTGCAGGTTCATTACAGCTCCCAAATTGTCTGCATTAGATATAAATGCATATTCGAAACCGTTTTCAATAAGGGTTTCAAGTATTCCTGATGTTAAAAGTGCTGTATAGATATCGCCATGACCAGGAGGGCACCATTCTTTTTTGTTATCCTGAGGCCAATTAACAGGCATCAGGTTATCACAAAGTACTTTTGGCACTTTGTGCTGCATGAAATCAATTGGAATATCATGAAGAAGATCCGGATATTTTTCTAAAGCCTTCAGAGTTTCATTGCGAGTTGAAAAGCTGTTCATCAGAAGTAAAGGGAAACGACAGGCGAAGTCAGAACGCAAATGCAGGACCTGTTTTGCAATGGTATCCAGAAATGTAGTGTCTTCCTTTATATGCAGAAGTGATTTTGGGCCTGCCATACCCATGCTTGTGCCTAACCCGCCATTTAGTTTGATCATAACTGCTTTATTTAGCGCTATGCGTCCTTTTTCTTCACAATTGACTATGTTTTCCAGGTCAGGTACGTTTGCCACCGGAGAAATATCATTTCTGGAAATCATTCCGGTTTCACCCATAAAGAGTTTTGAGAAATGGCTGCGAAAGGTTGAGATACATAGTGATGGAATACCAGATGAAACCATTTTGCTTTTAAATGGCTGAAAGCTTTCTTCAATGTTTTTGTTATTGGTCGTCATTCATTTAGTCCTTTTTATAACTATAAACATTTAATCATTAAAGTTCAAGAAAGAGGATTAATCAGATATGGAAAATCACTTGAAAGTGTTTATTGACAGGAAGCTGTACACATTCATACAATAACTTATTAATAAATACACTCTTAAATATGGAGGCATGTTAATTGAATATTGATAAGCTGAAGCTTCTTAGAGAAAAAATGGATACTGTTGAGGATTTAAATGCCCTTAAGGAAGAAATCGCGTTGAAATTGGATAAAGTAATTGGGCTATTTGATCAAGATTTAGGAACAGACTTGCAGTACCTTAAAAAGGATTTGGAAGATCTTCAGGAAACAGATTTAGTAGCAGGCCATACACGAGAAATTGTTGGTCATCTGGTCACGGACTTCAGTGAGTTGAAACGGCATTTGGAGTTGGAGTTGTAGAAAGGGGTTGCTCACTTCTTCTTAAGTATCTATAATTCTTATTATAATAATTATTGTTTGTAAAGTCGGAGGGGAAAATAATGAAGCACCGTAGTTCTATTATATTATCAGTTATGTCTTTGCTTACAGCCTCAACAATGTTGTTTTGCGGCTGTGAAACCACGCCTCAGGATGTTGGTGAAGATGTGGGAACACATCTTAAGCGGGGGATAACAGGACAGGGCAAGGTTCAGGAGTATGACAGGGATTTACCTGATCCTTCATCTGAATAGGAAGAAAGTAATAAGTAAAAAAAAGGCGTGCTTAATTGCACGCCTTTTTTTGTCTATATGTAAATAAATCTTAGCTGTTTACTATTGCAGTTGGATCTGAAGCATCATATGTCTGTAAACGGAATTCAATGTAACCGTTCAATCCGGCTGCATCAGAATATGTTCCAGTTAATGCCCAAATTTCAACAGCTGTAGCCAAGCTTTGCGTTGTTGTTTGTCTCAATGCAGGTGCGGCATAAAGAGGCTGTCCTGCAGGATCTGCTGGCGTAATTGTAACATCGAATTGCGATTCAGGTGCTGCATTGGAGTACATTGGGTCCATGATCGCGACAATTTGTGCTTGAAGAACCATTGTTATTGTGGCTCCGCTATCAGGTCGTGCTCCCTGTATTGTAATTGTTTCACTGCCATAAACGGTTGTTTTTGCTGATTCAACAGCTCTTACATTGGAAGCTTGACCAGTATAACGTACTCCGCGGTTGTCAACAGCCTGTATAACATTGTATGTTTGCGTCAGGTTCAACCAGGTGATTGAATTGTCCGGGGATGCTACCCTATAGTAGTTGCCGCTAAAAACAATATTCGATAAATCACCCGCCCAGTTTTCAGACCATCCACTATTCTGATCGCATCCATTTAGGCTCAGGCTGACTGCCAGTACAGCCGAAACCAGCAACAGTTTTTTTAACATAACCGATACTCCTCTCCATTATTGATTTCATCTAAAAAACAAAAGTCTAAAATATATTTCAACAATATTATGGAGAACCAGGCTTTGAGTCAAGCGAAAATCTATAGAAAATTACATATTAATTACAGTTTATCAGAAGAGTATCAGAAATATGGATAAACTATTGATATGTTAAAGCTTCACACGGATCAAGACGTGCTGCCTTAAATGCAGGATAAATTCCAAAAAGAAGACCGACCAGTATTGAAAAAGCAAGACTGACTACAATAGAGTTTAATGAAATTATTGAAACCCATTGTCCCCCTTCCGGCAAAAACTTTATAAGAATGTTTGCAGTAAAATTACCAAGAAACATACCTAGAAAAACACCTGAAATTCCGCCAAGAGAGCTTAATAGTACGGATTCAAGAACAAATTGCATTAGAATATCGCCGGGAGAAGCACCCAGTGCTTTTCTAAGACCTATTTCTCTTACACGTTCGGTTACACTTATAAGAAGCACGTTCATAATCCCGATGCCTCCAATTAAAAGTGAAATCATGGCTATACTTCCAAGTGCGGCCTTGAAAACTAAAGTCATACGATTTTTTTCGCGCAAGAGTGCTTCCTGGTCCCATACATCGAAACCTCCACGTCCTTTCCTGAGAACTTTCAGTATATTTCTTGCAGCTTCTACAACGTTTCCTGTTTTTTCGGATGAGACTGCTTTTAGAAATATCCTTGAAACCTGTCCTTTGCGGTTGGTAAGTTCCTGTAGGGTAGATATAGGAACGAAAACCGTTCTGTCAAAATCAATTCCAAGCGCTCTGCCTTTTTCAGTTAGGATTCCAACCACCATAAAGCTTGTTTCGCCTAAAGAAACTGTTTTGCCTATAGGTTCTTCATTTGGAAAAAATTCTTTGGCTGTTTTACTTCCCAATATACATATTCGAGATGCATCTTCAACATCAGGGATGGTAATAAAACGACCTTTTTCAATAACAAGATCCCTTACCAGAGCGTATGACGGTTCAGTCCCTTCTGTATAGACTGCTTTTTCAGTAACGCCTCTTGTCATTGATATTGCCGAATTAAATATGCCGGCAACGGATTCAATATCGGTAATTGCGTTTTTTAGAGATTCAGAGTCTGATGTTGAAAGCAAATCGAACACAGGAGACGATGTTGTTCCGCCTCCGCCCTTTGGCGAGACTATCACAAGATTTGATCCCATGGCTTCTATGGTTCTAAGAATTTGCTGCCTTGTCCCTTCTCCAATGGACAGAGTAGTAATTAAGGTTGCTACGCCGAAAACCATTCCGAGAATACTCAAAAATGATCGGAGTTTGTTTGCACGTATCATGTATGCAGCAACTCCAAATGCGTAACTTATCGGCATAATTGCTTTCATTTTTGTCCTTTCACACTTATTTGACCATCAACTATGTGAATTTCTCTTTGAGCATTTTGTGCTATATGTTCGTCGTGAGTTACAATTATTACAGTACGGCCCTGCTTTTGCAGTGTTTTAAGAATACGCATTATTTCATCTCCTGATGCGCTATCAAGATTTCCTGTAGGCTCATCTGCAAGTATTACTGATGGATTGCTGACAAGAGCTCTTGCAATTGCTACTCTCTGCTGTTCTCCCCCGGAAAGTTGTCCCGGGAAATGATGCTCTCTATGTGATAATCCAACCTGGCCAATAACATCCCGAGCCAGCCTGTGTCTTTCTTTTCTATGAATCCGTCCATAAATCAAAGGTACACACACATTATCCAGAACATTTAAAGATGAGAGCAAACTGAATGACTGAAAAACGAAACCGAATGTATGATTTCTTACCTGAGCCAGATTCCATTGGCCAAGTCCGGATACATCCGAACCATTTAACAGGTATGTGCCTTTTGAAGGCGAAGTAAGGCAGCCGATAACATGCAGGAGTGTGGATTTTCCTGAACCGCTTGGACCAAGAATTGCAAAAAATTCGTTTTCGTTGATTGTGAGATCTATCCCGTCAAGTGCGTGGACGTTCGTTAATCCGGTTTGAAAGAACTTGTGGATAGATTCAAGGCGTATCAATGTGGTCGCAGATGTGCTCAAGAGCTGCTGCCTTTCCGAAGCACTATAGTATCGTTTTCCTTAAGTCCGGAAAGTATCTGGACGTACATTTCGTCGTGAATACCAGTATTAACCGGAATAAAAACAACCGATCCGTCGCTCTTTTTCTGCCAAACACCTTTTTTTCTATTTCTTTGTGACAAAAATGCAAGAGGAATTGATAAAACTTCTTTTTGTTCACGAACAACAATATCAAATTCAAGAGTCTTGCCAAGTCGAACGGCTTGACCCATTTCTTCATTTATTGTTATTTCAATAGGGAACTTGCGTATCATTCCGCGTGTTTCCGCAACCAGCGAGATTCTGCTAAGAGTACCCTTAACAGGATAGCGTCGTGAAGAATCCCTGTAAATAACTACTTCCATGCCTTTTTTAAGAAGCTGAATATCGCGTTCAAAGACTTCTGCTTTTACCAGTAAGTCTTTTTGAAGATCAGCAATTGTTCCAATAACTGAACCGGATGCAATTTCTTCATCCCCGTCAAAAGCTGACGCATCAGGAATCCGCCATTCAACAATTGTACCGTCAATTTCAGCTTTTACAGTACATTCGGTCATCTGTTCTTTCAGAGTCTCCAATTCAGCTTTAAGTTTTGCGTATTTTGCTTCCGAAAGAGCAATGTCTTCGGCGGAAGCAGGCTGAGATACATCATTCAGATTTTTTTCGCTTAGTTCTTTTTCGTATTCCTCAGATTGCAGCTGGTTTTCGAGTTCCTCAATTTCTCTGGAAGCGGCAAATCCCTTTTCAAGAAGGACTTTTTTGTTAGAGATAGATTCTTTGAGTTCTTCAACCTGTGATTCCTTTTTTTCCAGGTTGTGTTTGGCTTCGGCAATCTTGTCGGTGTCCGGTAGTGATTTCAGTTCCTCCAATTCCGATGCGGATTTGTCCAGCTCTGCCTTGGCAACGCTGTATTCTCTTTTAATATTACTTTGTGATATTTCACAGAGAATATCTCCTTTTTTAACTTTCAAACCAAGAGATGCCGCAATTGAATCGAGAGGGCCTGACACTGGGGAAGTAATACTGGCTTTTATTGAGCTTTCCAGCGTTCCATGACCGCGAATGGATTGACGGATGTTTCTTTTTTTTACGATATGTATTTGATCGGGCTGATCCTTTTCCCCATCCTTAATAGCCAAACGCGATCCTGCTATAAGAACAACTGCTGCTCCAGCTATCAGTATAATTACTTTAAATGCTGTTTTCACCTTGTTCTTCTCCTTTATCTATGTCCACTGTGGAAAGTCCCTGCATTTTTGAAAGATAATCCTGTGCTTCAAGAACACTTCGCCATGCTTTTTTGACTTGAAACACAACTCTCTGATAATTCAGCTTTGCTTCATTCCATTCAAATTGAGAAACTCTTCCATCCTTATACTCAACTTCTGCTTTCTCCATTTCATCCGAAAGAATTTTCAGCTGTAGTTTGCTGGATTCAAAACTGGCGACAGCTCCTTCTAAAGAAAAAAGTGCATCCTGAACATCATTGGAAATCCTTTTCTTTATATTTTCTACGTTTAATGCTGCTTTGCGCTCCTGTATTCTGGCCGCATCTATATGTGATTTTGTCTGTCCTCCGTCATAAAGAGGATATCGAACTATTACGCCGGTCCTGAATTTCAGATCATTGCTTTGTCTTTCAAGGTCATCGATCGCAAACGCGCTTCCAGCAAACATTTCAATTTGGGGCCATCTTTTCCACTTTGAAACCTTTAAACCCAGTTTGCTCAATTCCCATTGAAGATTAGTTGTTTTTAAATCATTTCTGTTTTCCATTGCTGTTTTAAGGGCTTCTTTTTCTGAGCTTAATGGCATGAACGTCTCTTCTTTGATATCCTGATTGTTATCGCCAATTGTAATTCCGTCAAAATCAATCTCTATTTTCTGAACAAGTTTTTGTTTGGAAGAATCTATAGCTCTTTGTGCAGACTTGAGCTCGTTTTCGGCACGGAAAAGAGATGCCTGTTTTCGCATGATGTCTGTTCTTGTGTGTTTGCCATGTTCCTGTTCTACTTTCATAAGCTCAAATTTGGCTTTTTCGTGTTCAAGGTTTTGCCTGGCAAGCTCAAGGTCTTCAATCCTTGATTGCAGTCCGTACAGCATGGTTTTTATAGAAAAAACAAGTTCCAGTTCTACATCACGGCGCTTTAGTTTTGAAGATACTACGTTCACTTTTGCGCGTTTGATTCCATAAATAAGCATTCCGTTCTGAAAAAAATTCCAGTCCAGAATCAGGTCTGTTCCGATGTTGTTTTCGCTAAAATCCTCTAAAGAAAGCAGATCAACACCAGCTGATCCCTGAAAACTAAGCCGTGGCAAATACTGTTTTTTTGCCAGCTTAAGGTCGTTTTCGGATTTGACAACATCTTCATCCGCCATTTTTATTTCAGGTGAATTAAGTATTGCAAGTTTTACAGCTTCTTCAAGATCCAGGGTTATGGATTCTGCCTTAAGGCAATTATTTAAATTATCTGACAAAAAAATTACCAGGATAAGGTTAAATAGTAATAATATTTTTTTAATGTTCATTCGTCCTCAGCAAGTTTGAATAATATTTATTATTAGAATGCGAGAAACTATATCAAATTAAAGCAATTATCAGCAAGGTAAAAACATCTGGTCTGTTTCATTAATTTGTGAGAAAATAATACCAGAATTGTTATGTAGTATTATTTGCCCTTTTGTACACAATAAGGATTTAATTTTTAAATGTCACCAATGTCAATGCTGCCCGGTCTTGAGAAAAGGCTGGGATACGAGTTTGCCGATCGTAACCTCCTATTAAATGCTATTGCGCACAAATCTTTTATTCATGAAAAGAATGGGCACATATGTGATAACTATGAGCGTTTGGAATTTTTAGGTGATTCTATCCTGGGCTTTTTTATAAGTGATTTCCTTTTTAGAAAGCACCCCGACTATTCTGAAGGAAAATTATCTCGTGTTAAATCAAAATTAATAAGCGGTGCTACTCTTGCTTTGATTGCTGGAAAAATGGAACTTGGTCATTACCTTTTGATTGGCAAGGGTGAAGAGAAAACCGGAGGGAGAAGAAAAAGATCTCTTCTTGCAGATATATTAGAATCTCTTATCGGCGCTATTTATCTTGATGGGGGGATTGATGCTGCAAAGAAATTCATTGAAGATTTGTACAATGATTTTCTTGGTGGTGACAATGGTGAAATAAAAGCTGATAACTATAAAACCGAGCTTCAGGAATTTTTGCAAGCTTCATATAAATGTATGCCTTCTTACACAATTGTTGCCGAAGAAGGCCCGGATCACGAAAAGATATTTCATGTAACAGTAGAAGCTTTGGGGACTTCCCTGGGTAATGGTTGGGGGAAAAGCAAGAAAGAAGCTGAAACAATGGCCGCAAAACTCGCATATCAGGCATTGGTTTCCGGAAAAGTGAAGTTATAGTATATATCCAATAATTACGGATGTATTGCAGAAGTTAGCTCTCAAAGAAGTGTGATTGGAGAATAAAGAAGGATAGGGGAAAGTGGAAATTAAGGCAGTGGTTGATAGAATTGAAGATGGAATAGCTGTTTTTGAACTGGAAACAGGGGAATGTATAAACTGGCCGGAAACTTTGCTGCCAGAGAATACAGTAAAAGGTACTTTGCTTAAAATTACTATGGAATCCGATAAGGAAGAGAATTTAAACAGGAATAAAAAAATTAGCCAATTGCACAAGAGAGTTTTTAATCAGTAGGATTAAACTCAGAATTTGCATGTCATTTATTCAGTATTTCCAGTATTTCTCCTACAAGAAACAGCGAGCCAGCAACAAAGATTTTGCCTTTTTGAGGTGATTCTTTTAGTGCATCACGAGCGTTTGAAAATACTTTAACCCGCTCCGGATCAATATCTTTGCAAAAGAGACGGTATATTTTTTCGGGATCAGCGCTTCGTTTATTTTGAATCCCGGCAATCGAGACTTGAGAAACTACAGGGGAAAGTATTTTAATCATTTCTGATATATTTTTATCATTCAATGTTCCAAATATGAGGTAAACAGGGTCTGGCCCAAAATGTTCAGAAACAGTTTTTACAAAGGTTCTAGCAGCTTCCGGATTGTGCGCTCCATCCAGAATAAATTCCTGCTTGCCTTTATGTATTCGTTGAAACCGGCCGGGCCACTTAACTGTTTCCATGCCTGTTCGTATTGTTTTTTCGTTTAATTGTTCAGAACATGTCAGAAAATATTGTGCCGCAGCAAATGCTAAAGCTGCGTTAAATACCTGGTGACGGCCTAACAGAGGAATTTTTACATTACTGCATGAAAACTGAGGTCCGTAAAAACTTGCAATTAGTCCTGTTTTATCAAGCTTTTCAATCTTCCAGTTAAAATCTCGCTTT
>JAVCCS010000123.1 GCA_030765365.1 Candidatus Theseobacter exili | reverse complement strand
TGAAATCATTCTGGTATATGCTTTGCCGCCCGAAGCATCTGGTTATATTTGATGGCAGCTGTTATCACAAGCTGATGTTAGCTCCTTTATTAAATGACACCTTTTATGTGTTTCTCAACCAGAAAAAGGCTATCAGACGAATGAGGCGCAAAACATGAATATATATGTGATAGGATCAGGATTTTTCGGAGCGGTTATTGCGGAAAGAATTGCCGCGGACGCCGGTATTCCGGTTACTGTTATTGAAAAGCGGCATCACGTTGGCGGTAATTCCTGGTCTGAAATCTGTCCTGATACGGGAATAGAGTGTCATAAATACGGTTCTCATATCTTCCATACGTCAGATGAACAGGTCTGGAATTATATGTGCCGTTTTACTGGCTTTAACAACTACCGTCACAAGGTTTTGACTACATATAATGAGAATGTTTACACAATGCCGATAAACCTGACTACGATCAATTCTTTTTACGGTCTAAGTCTGACATCGTCTGAAGTCAGTACGTTCATCGCCGGAGAAGCCGCAAAGGAGAAAATAGATAAACCTGAAAATCTGGAGGAAAAAGCTGTTTCTCTCATTGGACGTCCGCTTTATGAGGCATTTATAAAAGGCTATACGATTAAACAATGGGATAAGGATCCTCGAGAGTTGAGTTCCGGTATAATATCCCGGCTGCCGGTAAGAAATGACGATAATGACCGCTATTTCAGCGACAAATACGAAGGCATTCCTCTTGACGGCTACGGTAAACTGTTCGCTGAAATCCTGAATCATGACCTGATCTCCGTAAAGCTGAATACGGACTTTTTTGCTGTCAGGGATTCAATTCCGCCGGACTCCTTGATACTCTATACCGGAGCCATCGACCAGTTTTTCGATTACTGCCACGGTAAACTTGAATGGCGGACTTCAACTTTTGAAACGGATATCCATGATTTTCCTGATTATCAGGGAACAACTGTCATGAATTATGCCAGTCATGAAATACCCTATACAAGAATTCATGAATTCAAACACTATCATCCGGAAAGACCATCTACTGATAAAACAATAACTTATACGGAATATTCAAAAAAATCTAAAGATAAAGATGAGCCTTATTATCCAGTTGCGACTGAAAGAAATCTGATGATTTTGGAGAAATACAAAAAAGATGCTGCAAAGCTTAATAATGTTATTTTCGGAGGACGTCTGGGCTCGTATAAATATCTCGATATGGATGATGCCATATCTGAGGCTTTAAAATGTTATGAGAGCAGGGTAGTGCCGCTTTTAAAATAAATCAGGGTAAGTACTTGTTAAAGTTTGCCGAAAAAAAGGAAGATATAAATGAGAACAATATCAAGTATGCCAGAACGTTTAGATAAAAAAAGTAAAATAATGCAAAGCATGTATAAGCTTATAAATAAAATCCCGCTTGTACCTTCTTCCGGCAGTTATCACATGACAATAAGTCATGAAAAGAAATTTATATGGTTTCGTGTTGCTAAAGTTGGAACAAGAACTATTCTTGGTCATTTCAAAAAATGCAATGTTTGTCTTGATGTTGAGGAAGCAAGTTCTCTTCATTATCCTATAAAATCCTATGATGACTATTTTAAGTTTGCTTTTGTCAGGAATCCCTGGGAGCGTTTAGTTTCATGCTGGCAAAAAAAAGTTGTTCTTAATAATCGGATGCAATTTAATGGTTCAACGCGCGAAAAAATGAAAGTTTTTGAAAACTTTATTGATTATGTCTCAACTATTGACATTGAGCAATGCAATCGCCATTTTCGTTCGCAATCGAGCCTGATTGACCTTAACAATATAGATTATTTAGGTCGTATGGAAACTTTTGACGAGGATTTTAATAATATACTCAAGGTATTGGGATTAGAGGGGAAAGAAGTTGTGGCTAAAAATGTTAGACCCGGCAGAAAAGGCTATAAAGAATATTACAGCAAGGATACGGCAAAAAAAGTTTATAATATTTATCGTAAGGACATTCAAGTGTTTGGATATAAATTTTGAATGACTTTACGGACCAGGAATATAATTAGATCAATCAGGTATATAAAATATGAAAAAAAACAGCAGCGCTGGTAAAATAAAAGTTTCGGTCATTCTGCCAGTTTATAATGTTATACGATATTTAGAAAGGTGTTTGACCTCGATTTTTAATCAAAACTTTACAGAGTATGAATTGATAATAATTGAGGATGGTTCAACTGACGGCAGTGATCTCCTTGTAGATGAATTAGTTGCCCGTTCGCCGGTAAGCACAAGAGTAATACACCAGAAAAATGCCGGGTTGTCGGCAGCTAGAATGCAGGGAGTTGAAATTGCCGCAGGTAAATATCTTTATTTTGTTGATAGTGATGATTTCTTAGAACCATTTGCGATAAACGAATTATTTCTTTGTGCGGAAAAATATAATGCAGAAATAGTTATCTATAATGCCAATATTTACTGTGAAAGAAAAAACTTGATGTATAAGTTTTATGACTGGCATATCTGGGAAAGCTTTTTTAATGAGAAAAATAAAACCGCAAGATTAAGCTCGTTTAAAGATTCTCCAGCCTTGCTGGAACTGGAACCGGCATCATGGAAACGATTCTACCTTAAAGAGTTTTGGTCATCCGCCGGATTAACTTTTCCCGAAGGTTTGTTTTTTGAAGATGTTCCGAATCATTTTTTAATGCTTTTAGAAGCTGACCGTATTGCTTTATTAAATAAATCTCTTATTAATTACCGCGTCAACAGACCGGGAAAAAT
>JAVCCS010000024.1 GCA_030765365.1 Candidatus Theseobacter exili | reverse complement strand
CAAAAAGTTTTTTCATAAAATCACTCCTGATCCAGTAATCCGGGTTCTTCCGAAGATATATCCCTTGAAATAGCATCTCCTATCACAACCGTTGCAACCTTAGGATCTATTTCTTCAACCTTCACGTTTGCAGTTACATCAACACTTACTGGTAATTCGTATTGCCCGGGTTCAAGACCTATTGTTTCAACATATGATCTGATTCCGGAAGGAATCATGCTTTCTACTATATCTTTTGGTCCGGAAACAAGTACTTTGATCGTTTTCGGCTCAACCCTTATTTGCATTACTGAAGGAGGAGCTTCTAAAATTTGAATCGGAATATCCCTGATTTCTCTATTGCTTAAAGATCTTTCAATCCGAACAAGAACTTCAACAGAAGGATTGCTTGCTGAAGGAAGCCCCGGAATTCTAAGTGGAACCATTTGAAGAAAGGTCTTACTATGTCCCGTTAAATTTAACGGTTCTGTTTTTACTGTTTTTAGCTTTTCCAAAATGCCTTTTGGTCCTGTAACAGGAATAACTGTTCTATCCAGAGAAAATCCAGCAAGAAGCCAACCCATAGAAGGTTTCCCATCAAAAACAACTTCAACTGGAAAGTTTTCTCGTGCAATTTTATCAACTTCAACCGTGACCCTGGACGGACTTATTTCCTGAACTTTAGTTCGAGAAGGTATTTTTATATCTTTATGGGTTAAAGTAAATGAAATGCGTCCTGGCTCAGTGACTGTCAGTAAATCTACTGAAATTTTCAAAGAACCTCTGTCTGTATTATCAAGCGGTTCTTTGGGTCCCACTAATGTAACATCAACAGGTTGCGGTCCGTTTCCAACAATCATCATTCCTTCAGGAAGAAAAATTTCAGGGCGAATGCCGACAAAGGTTACTGAAGTACTTATTTCACCCGTAATCATAAACCAAACGACTACAGCCGCAAATACAGAACCTGTTTTCATCCAGAAATTTTTCAAAAGTGTTTTTTTCACTTAATAACGACCTTTTTTAATTTGCTTGAATGTTTTTCCTTGTGTACCAATAAAAGATTTTCAAGGATTCTTTTTAAACGAACCCTGTCTAAATCGCGTGTTATTTTACCATCCCGTGCAAGAGAAATCCCCCCAGTTTCTTCTGAAACAACAACTACAACGGAATCTGTTTCTTCGGTTAATCCTATAGCTGCCCTGTGCCGTGTGCCTAAAGCCCGGCTAAGCCGTTGCTGCTGCGCGAGAGGAAACAGGCAGGCTGCCGCAGCAACTCTGTCCCCTTCCAAAATAACGCCTCCATCATGAAGCGGTCCTTTAGGATTAAAAATACTGACCAACAGCTCTTGACTTACCTGTGCATCAAGACGTACTCCTGTTTCAATATAGTTCTTCAATCCGACCTCAGCTTCTATTGCAATTAAAGCTCCTATTCGTTTTCTAGCCAATAAAGATGCCGCTTCAGTAATAATATCAAGCAATTTTTCTTCCGTGTCCGTTGAAGAAAAAAAAGATTTTCTACCTAATCGTTCAAGCGCCCATCTTAGTTCTGGTTGGAATATAACTAAAATCGCAATAACAGCTACAGGAACAATTTTTGTCAGCAGCCACGTTATTGTGTCCAGCTTTAACTGTTGCACTATAAAAAACAGTAAAAGAACCAGAACAACACCTTTTATTAACTGCACACCTCTTGTACCCTGGATAAGGCGAAATAGCTGGTAGAATAGTATGCTAATTACTGTTATTTCGAGAACCGGTCTCCAAATATCCTGAAGAAAGGGTAACATATAAAAACACATCCTTTCTTTTCTGTTTTCTAACTATGGAAACTCTCTTTTCCTATAGCTTCAAAAACCGTTAGAAACTTAACACATTGTTCAACATCATGAACCCTTACAATATCTGCTCCCTTAAATGCACTTTGTGCCAGGGCTGCTAATGATCCTAACAAACGTTCATCAGGCGAACAACCCAGAAGATTGCCGATAAAAGATTTTCTGGAACAGCCAACAGCTATAGCCTTTCCAAAAGAGGCAAGTCTATCAAGATTTGCAAGAAGAGAAAGATTTCCTTCTGTTGATTTTCCAAAGCCAATACCTGGATCAATAATGATTTTGTCTCCGTTTATTCCATTTTTTTCAGCATAATCAATTTGTGTTTGAAGAAAAGTAACAACATTTTCATATAAATCATCATATTGTGTGTTTTGCTGCATGTTTTCTGGAGTCCCCCGCATATGCATTAAGATAACAGGAACCCTTGCTTCTGAAATCACTTTACACATTTGTTTATCAAAACGTAGAGCGCTTATATCGTTGATCAAATCCGCGCCATTATCAATAGCTCTTCGAGCAACCTCCGCTTTCGTTGTATCGATTGAAATCGGTATTTTTGTTCTTTGTCGAATTCTTTTTAAAACCGGCAAAACCCGAGAACATTCTTCTTCTATTGATACAGGATTAGACCCAGGGCGGGAAGATTCTCCACCAATATCAATGATATCAGCGCCATCTTTTTCCATCTGCAAAGCTTGTCTGAATGCGCTTTCCAAAGAATCGTATCTGCCGCCATCATAAAAAGAATCCGGAGTTACGTTAAGAATGCCCATAACGTGTGCTTTTCGATCCCGGGACTTTATTCCTAACAGCCTGTCTACCGTTTTTTCGTTCAGATCAGGCCGTTTGTTCAGGCTCATTTTTCTCCTTGGTTTTTCCGGCTGAGTTTACCTTTTTATTAGCCGACCTTTTTGCTGTTTTTCTTTTCTTTAAAGGTTTCCCCTCTATTAATCTCTTTATTTCTCCTGCATCCAATACTTCTTTATCTATAAGCGCTTCTGCTATGTCAACTAGGAAATTTTTTTGCTCTGTAATAAGTTCTGTTGCCCTTAGATAACATATATCAATAATATTTCTTACCTCTTTATCTATTTCCATAGCTGTTGCTTCACTATAATCCTGATGCCGGGTAATTTCTCTTCCCAAAAATATATGTTCCTCCTTTTCGCCAAAAGTCATTGGACCAAGCTTTTCACTCATCCCCCATTCACAAACCATCGCACGTGCCATTTGTGTAGCCCTTTTAAGATCATTTCTTGCACCTGAAGTAATATCGCTGAAAACAATCTCCTCCGCAATACGTCCTCCCATCATTACAGTTATTGTATCAAGAAGTTCTTTCTTCCCTTCCAGGTATTTGTCCTTTTCCGGAAGGAACATGGTCGAACCTAAACTCATACCCCTCGGAATGATAGTTACTTTATGTAATGGATCGGTATGCTCCAGTTGCTCCTGAAGAAGAGCATGGCCGGCCTCATGATAGGCTATTATCTTTTTGTCTTTTTCATCAAAAGTCCTGCTTCTGCGCTCTCTGCCCCACCAAACCTTGTCTCTCGCTTCTTCTATATCTTCCTGTTCTATTGCTTTTTTTTCTTCTCTGGCAGCAAGAAGCGCTGATTCATTAATTACATTTGCTAAATCTGCACCGGAAAACCCTGGAGAACCCCTGGCAATTAAAGAAAGATTCACATGTTTGTCCAAAGGAATATTTTTACTGTGTACTTTAAGGATTGCTTCCCTTCCCTTGAGATCCGGTAAATCTATTACAACCTGTCTATCAAATCTTCCGGGACGAAGTAAAGCTGGGTCAAGAACGTCCGGACGGTTAGTAGCAGCGATAATGATAACACCTTCCTGAGTATTAAACCCGTCCATCTCAACCAACAATGCATTTAATGTTTGTTCTCTTTCATCATGGCCTCCGCCTATTCCCGAACCACGATGTCGACCAACAGCATCTATCTCATCCATAAACATTATACAGGGAGCATTTTTTTTACCCTGTTCAAACATATCTCTTACTCTGGACGCACCAACACCAACAAACATTTCTACAAAATCTGAACCACTAATAGTAAAAAATGGCACGTCTGCTTCTCCTGCTACGGTTTTTGCTAAAAGAGT
>JAVCCS010000112.1 GCA_030765365.1 Candidatus Theseobacter exili | reverse complement strand
TTTGAGCTGGAAAAATTTAATAAACTTACTGTCGGCAGGGAATTGAGGATGATTGAACTGAAAAGGGAAATTAATAAACTGCTGAAAAACCTTGGACAAGAGAAGAAATACAGCATTCCGGATAATGCGGAGGAATGACATATACACTAGGAACTGTCCCTCAATAAAAAAAGGGAGGAAATTATGACAAAAATCTTAATTGTGGACGATTCAGCATTTCAGCGTACACACCTAAGCGATATCCTGAAAAAAGATGGATATGAACTGCTTGAAGCATCAAAAGGGAAAGAAGCACTCCGGATAATAAAAACTCAATCTCCTGATTGTGTTTTACTTGACCTGATTATGCCTGAAAGCGGTATTGAAGTTCTTGAAGCAATGCAAGAGCAGGATTTGAAAATCCCTGTGATTGTTGTCACTGCGGACATACAGGAGACTACCCGACAAAAATGTCTTGAACTTGGAGCGGCAGGATTCATCAATAAACCCACCTTTTCAAACGAAGATAAATTGAGGAAACTGGTCTCAAGAGTTCTTGAGCCAGACGAAGGGAGAAAATAAAATGATAAAAGTAAGTGTAGAACAATTCGATGCTTTGAAAGAATTGATAAATATCGGGATGGGTAAAGCAGGTAATATTTTGAATGAGATGTTAAAGACTCCTATCACTTTAGATGTTATTTTAATGAAAATATTTCCTTATTCAGAATTATCCACGGAAGTAGTGAATATTAACAAACCGGTTATCTCGGTTCATACCAGATTTAGCGGAGCAATGGAGGGAATGGCAATACTCAGTTTTCCGGAGGAGAGTATTTCAAAACTGATAAAAGTTCTTACCGAAGGGAAAAAACAGAATATTAAAAATTTAGATACTGTCTCTGTTGAAGCACTCACAGAAATCGGCAATGTTGTTCTGAACGGAGTAGTCGGCTCAATAAGTAACATTTTGAAACTAAGTGTGCAGTATACGATACCAGTTTATCTGAAAACTACTCTTCCGGATATAATAGAGAAGAAAAAGGTCAAACCTGATTTATATATTATATTAGCAAAGTCACTATTCAAGATTGAAAAATATTTAGTACAGGGAGAGATCATATTGTTTTTCACCACGGAATCATTTGATGAGTTATTACGTGCTGTTGACTCCATAGTGGAGAAGGAAAACTTTTGATGAATGAATATAAAACGATTGAAAAAAAGTTTTCTGTTCTGGATAATATGCCGGAAGGTGTATTTATCATACGGAAGGATTTTACAGTTGTTTTCTGGAACAGGTGTCTGGAAGAGTGGACTGAAATAGCTAAAAACGAAATAGTCGGGACAAAAATCGGAACCAGTTTTCCTTGTTTTAATTCACAGGAGTATCGTTCCAGAATTCAAACTGTATTTGAACACGGCACTCCGGTAATTTTTTCTGCTTCCATTCACAGCTGCATCATTCCTTCAAAATTTTCAGATCAGATGCAAGCACAATATGCAGTAATTACGCCTGTACTCGAACCGAAAGGGAAAGAACGTCTGGCACTTTTTAGCTTACACGATGTTACGGACCAGTACCGTCAGATTCAAAGTTACAAAAAAATGTATGACCGGGCGCAAAAAGAAATTACCGAGCGGAAAAAAGCAGAGAATGCCCTGCGAGTAAGCGAGAATAAGTATAAAATACTTGTTGAAAATCTTCCCCAAAAAATATTTCTTAAGGACAAAAATTTAACTTATATATCTTGTAATGAAAACTACGCCCGGGATTTAAATATTAAACCTTATGAAATTGACAAAAAAACAGATTATGATTTTTACCCGAAAGCTTTGGCTGAAAAACACAGGACAGACGATAAAAGGATTATAAAGTCAGGGCAAATAGAATATGCAGAGGAGAAACGCATCCTACGCGGGAAGGAGAGATGGATTCATATAATAAAAATACCTGTTACTGAAAAAGCAGGTGGGAATATTATAGGAGTATTAGGTATTTTCTGGGACATCACCAAGCGCAGGAAAGCAGAGAATATGCTTAAAGAATCTATGCGGCAGGGAAAAAAACGAGCAGAAACATTGCAATCACTTTACGGGGAAGTCAAGCAAAGTAAAAATGCGACACTGAATCTTCTGGAGGACCTTCAAGAAGATAATATCAAACGGAAGAAGCTGGAATTTGAACTGATAAGGAGCAGGGAGACTTTGCGTTCCACAATTGACGCTATTAGTGAATCAGCATTTCTGATGGGCGGGAACGGAAAGATTTATAGTATTAACAAATCTGCAGCACAAAAAATGGGTATAGACATAAAAAAACTTGTTTATCAGAACATCTACAAAATGAATTCCCCAATATCAACTGTTATGAAATCCAGAAAGAAATATGTTAATAAAGTAATCCGCAGTAAAAAAGCTTTACAGTTTGAGGATACTTCTTCCGGGAAATATTTTCTCAACTCGGTTTATCCTGTTTTTGATGAAGCTGGTAAAGTAGACAGAATTGTTTTTCTTGAATATGACATTACCGACCGAAAACTCCTTGAGGAAAAACTCATTCAGACGGAG
>JAVCCS010000157.1 GCA_030765365.1 Candidatus Theseobacter exili | reverse complement strand
TTCTCTTGAAGTGTGGAATGCTCTCCCCAGCATATTTTTAAAGGCTCACGGGATTAAGGTTAGTCATGATATTAATTCAGAGCTTGTATCTATGAATTTACCAGAAGCCATGGAATACTTCAAGCAGAAATTTCAGTTGAAATCTGATATATCCGCCATGGTTAATGAGTGCAATGAGATAATTCGGGATGCATATTTATATACGATTCCATTGATGCCTTTTGCGAAAGAATATCTTTACTTTTTACAATCCAATGAAATAAAAATGTGTGTTGCAACAGCATCCGATTACCAAATGACATGTATTGCCCTACAACGATGTAAAATTGACACTTTCTTTGAGTTCATATTAACTGAAGAAGAAACTGGTAAAAGTAAAACCTATCCTGATATTTTTATTCAATCCAGTAAAAAACTTGGTGAAGATATCAGTGACTGTGTTGTTTTTGAAGATGCTACATATGCAATGAAAACTGCTTCAAAAGCTGGCTTTACAGTTTATGGAATAAAAAGTGTGAATCATTCTTCATCACAGGAAAATCTTTCACTGCATTGTGATAAGTGTTTTTCTGGGTATGAAGAATTATTGGAAAAGAAGGTGTTATGAAAAAAATACTGACAATTGCAGGAACCGATCCAAGTGGAGGAGCAGGTATACAAGCAGATCTAAAGACTTTTGCTGTTTATAAAGCTTATGGAATGAGCGTGATCACATCAATTGTTGCTCAAAATACATACGGAGTATTTGCTATGGAAAATCTTTCTAATGCACTGGTAAAAGCTCAGCTTGATGCGGTGTTCTCTGATATTTTTCCAGACGCTGTAAAAATCGGAATGGTTTCAAATTCTGAAATAATAGAGGTAGTTGCTACTTCGTTACAAAAAGAGAAACCTGAGAATATAGTACTTGACCCAGTCATGGTTTCTACAAGTCAACACAGATTGCTGGATAATGATGCTGAAAAAAAGCTGATGGAAATTTTAATTCCACTGGCGGATGTTATTACACCAAACATTCCTGAGGCAGAGATATTATGTAATTTTCCCATTAAAAATGAGATGGATATGGAAAGTGCAGCAAAATCTATTGCAAAATGGTACAAAGGATCAATACTAATAAAAGGTGGGCATAATCATAACTCTGAGCAGAAAAACTGCAACGATCTATTATATTATGATGGTTCAATGTGCTGGTTAACCGGAGAAAAGATTTCTACCAGCAATACACATGGAACAGGCTGTACGTTATCTTCTGCTATTGCTGTAAGGTTGGCTGAAGGGGAAACTGTGCTCAAAGCAGTTAAATATGCAAAAGAATATGTCAGGAGCACTAAAGCACGGATTGAATCAAGAAATTAATTCGAAAGGAAACGGACCGTTAGACCACACCTATATCCTTTAAAATCAAGCTACTGTTAAAATTTACATAAGGGTACTCATTTTAACTGGTTTGTCAGGTTGATTGTTTCAAGTAAGCTTAATGCCGCATCAAACCCTTTGTTCCCAGATTTTGCCCCCGAACGATTGATTGCTTGCTCAAGTGTGTCAACAGTAATAACTCCAAAAGATGTGGGAATAGACAATGTAAGGTTAAGTTGTGCAATACCTTTGGCTACCTCGTTTGAGACTATATCAAAGTGAGATGTTTCTCCACGGATAACTGCCCCCAAGGCAATAACACCATGATGTTTATTAGTTGCAGCTACCTGCCGAATGATAAATGGAATCTCCAGTGATCCAGGTACATAGAAAACATCAATGTTATTTTGATTTACTTCATGTCGAATAAGGCAGTCTTTTGCTCCTTTAACTAATTCTTCAGTGAAGTGACTGTTAAATCTACCAACAACAATAGCAATTTTTAAATTTTTACCGGAATAGTTTCCTTCAAAGTAATTCATTATTAACCTCTTTCTTTGCTAGAAAAATTTTATTAACAGTTCGAGTTACATTATTTTTTAGAAGTTGGGACAGTTATATCGTGATGGAACCGTTTAATCTTTGATAAAATGTAATGTTCATTAGTTGAAGTGATTTGACCTGAAATTTCTACTCTTTTTTTTACATGTACACCGTATTGTTTTAATCCTTCTATTTTTTGTGGATTGTTTGTGAGTAAAACAATATCTTTCACATTTAAGGCATTCAATATTTGAGCAGCGACTGCATAATCTCTTTCATCTGCCTTTCTTCCTATAGCAATATTTGCATCGTAGGTATCAAGACCTTTTTCCTGCAGACAGTATGTTTTTATTTTGTTCGTTATGCCTATCCCTCTTCCCTCTTGACGTAAGTAAATAACGATACCTTTTTTTATACTTTCTATTTGTCTTAGCGACTGAACCAGCTGGTCACGGCAGTCACATTTAAGTGAATGAAAAACATCCCCAGTTACACATTCTGAATGAATCCTCACGTGGACTTCTCCAGCACTTATATCTCCTTTAACTACTGCAAAGTGTTCTCCTTGATCCAGTGAGTTTTCAAAACCAATGATTCGAAAATCTCCAAATTCGGTTGGCAAGAAGGCTTCTGATGTTTTCTTTACAAACTGTTTTTTACGTACGGAAGCTTCAAATACGTCTTGAATAGAAATAAACG
>JAVCCS010000216.1 GCA_030765365.1 Candidatus Theseobacter exili | reverse complement strand
CCCCGCGGCGGAGACATTTGCCACGATCGAATCTATACTTGAAGGCAGTTTTGATTCCTATCCGGAAGAGCAGTTGTTTGAAGCATGGAAAAAAGCTATTTTCCCTGACCATGGAATGGGCGGTGCTGGAAACTGGAAGGATACTGCAACAGAAGAAGATGAAGTCGTTGATAAAACTTTTGCCCGTGACGTTGCTGCTGCGTTAATGACGGCAGAGGAAACTCTCAAAAATTCTTTTGAATCAATTGCAGATAAAATTAATTTTAAAATGACAGCAAATAATCCAATCCCGATTGTTGTGTATAACACTCTTTCATGGGAGAGGACCAGCCTGGTAACCTGTACAGTGGAGCCTGCTGGTGAAACCTGGGGGATTGTTGACTGGGAAAGCAATCCAGTTACATTCCAGGTATTGTCTGAAAATGAAGGCAAGAAGAAAATAGTTTTCATTGCCGAGGATGTTCCTTCACTGGGATACAAAACATATTATTTGGTGCACACCAACATTAGCGCGCCCGAGAATTCATTACCTTCTATTCCTACAAGCACAGATTATAAAAACCAGTATTATGAAGTCTTGCTAACAAACGGAGGAGTAAAAAGCCTGATTGATAGAGATACAGGTGTTGAGATACTCAAGGAAAAGACGTATAACACAGATATCGGCAATATCACATTTCACGGTTTTGAATTATATACTATGCATTCCGGGGGAGATGATTGGCTTCTGTATGATGCCGGCGAATTTTCGGAAATCCCGCAACCTGTCCTGGATGCGTCCTTTACTCAAGTTAGTTCAAGCAATCCGCCTGCCTGGGATATTGTAACAACCGGAAATATTTGCGATGTTTATCGGTTTGAAAAGATTTTGGATGGGAATGGAACCAGCAAATGGCATTGTAAAATTGTTGAAGAATTGATCTTCTATCGGAGTCTCAAGCGAATCGATTGTAAAATATATTTGCTTGACTGGGGTAAAAATAGTGAAGGTGAAGATCTTTCAGTTGAAGATGTTCAATTCAGGGAATGGAGAATGGTTTTGCCGGTAAACTTTTCTGAGGGTAGAGTCACGTATGAAGTGCCCATGGGAACCGTATTGGTCGGCCGGGATGAAATACAGACCAACCTTGAAGCGTGGTACAAAAAAGAGCCACGGCAGTTTCATCCAAGAGAGATACAGAATTTTCTTAGCGTAACAAACAGTGCTGCAAGTCATGGGGTAACGATGGGTTCCTGTGTGTCTGTATGCGATTATGTTTTTCCTCCAGGGGATAATTCTCCCGGTCCGGATGAGCAAAATTTGATACCGAATCCTCTTATTCAACCGATACTTCTTGCGACCCGTAAAACGAACGGTGGAGATCAAAAAGTTTATGCACAACGCGGAGATCATGAATTTTTGTTTACGCTTTTTTCACATGAAGGAGATTGGAGCAGTAATTCCATTCAAGGAGGAAAAGCTGCTATTCAGGCTAATAATCCTCTGATTGTTGTAATTGCTCCTGAACTGGCATCAAATCCTTTTTTGGATGAGGAAAAAGGGTTTTGTTCCGTTTCGCCTTCCAACATTATTATTAGTGCATTAAAAAAACGGGATAATGATCTTGCTACCCCACTGGGCAAGACAGATGAAAACGTCATCGTTCGTGCGTATGACATTGAGGGAAAAGAAGAACAATACGACACCACATTGGACTTCTTTTGTAAGGCAGAGGGAGTTTCAAAAACAAACATTATAGAAGAATATGTTCAGGGGGGAGCTTCTGGAGAAGGAGATCCCGTAGTTTCTCAGTCAGGTCAATCGGTCAATTTTACAGTTGGACATCATGCTATTGAAACAATGGCTTTAGTTTCACCCGATGCTATCGCTCCAAGTGTTCCGACCAATCTTTGTTTAGAGATTTTATCCAAGAGCAACATAAGCCTTACTTGGGATAAGTCTACAGATAATAAAGAAGTAGCCGGATATGAAATCTACCGTGATGGTTTAAAAATAGGCGCAGCTGCTGAAAACAGTTACAAGGATAACGCTTTCAATTTAAATAAAACATACGATTACCAAGTTTTTGCTTATGATCATGCGGGAAACCATTCCGATTTATCGCTCTCTGAAGAAGCTGATACTAGTGTACGTAATTATGCAGCCTCTTCCATTGGAGGGAAAGTAGTCTCTTTTACAAGTCAGAAAAACAGCGGTAAGTGGATGGCATCTAATTTGATTAATGGTCAAAAAAAGGAGAAGGACGGTGGCGGATGGTCGTCTAAAAGAAATTATTCGCTAAAACCGCAGAAAATTATATTTGAGCTTTCAGATTTCACGGATCTCACAAAAATTATTTTCTATATGAATTATGTTGGCAAAAGCATTTTCCGCCCGAAGAAGATCAAAGTCTATACATCAGAGTATTCAAATAAGAATTTCACCAAATTAGGAACGTTTTATCTTAATAAAAATACAGGGAAACAATCTTTTGATTTGTCCAAAATAGGTACTCCTGCAAGATATGTTAGACTTAAGCTTTACCCAAGAAAAATACAGTTTAAAAAATTGGGATTAAAACTGGCCATACCCTCTGGGTATATCCGTCTTTCAGAGGTGCGTATTAAGGGTATTAAGGTGGAAAAATAATCAGAAGAAGGTTGTTTTTGTTTAATATACAGAGCGGTTTATTTTATATGACTGCTTGTATGTTAATGAGCTATTTATGTATCCTGAAAAAGTCTAAAAAGATGGGTAGCATAGAATGCGGCAGAGAGAGTTATAATACAAATACTCTTTCCGCTAAGGGAAAAGAGCTTTACAGTGAACTATCAAAAAATTCCACATTTGATCCAAGACAATAACATTATCAGTCTGAAATTTTCAATCGGGAATCGTTGTTAGTATAAGCCGCTTAACCGCAGAGATTTTTTATTATCAGAAGGTGCCACTTTTAACCTCTATATCTTTCGTTTCCTTAACAATATGAAGTACAATTAGCCTGCCTGAATATTCTGTATCTTTATCTCCCTAAAGAGCATAAAATAAATAGTTGGTTTTTTTGAAAAAAAGTGAGTATAGTTTGTAGATTAAAGTTAAAACAAAACAATTTTCGGTCTTTTTAAGGAAGAGGAGAAAAGTATGAAAAGAATGTTACGTGTTTTGTCTGTTACGGCTGTTCTTGCCATTTCTCAATCGGTTTATGCCCAGGATGTGCCTTCGGTAGCTCCTGCCTGTGAAGCTGTTGTGGTAAATCAGTCAACACTTCCTGCTGCAGCTGTCACCTTTGGCGGAAAGTTCAGTTCGGATTCCAACCTTGGATATGTGGATGTTCTGGCTCCTTTTGCCGGGAATGACATAGGTTTTTTATTTCTTGATCCCAGGGTTTCCATAGCAGAAGGCTCGGAGAATGAGCAAAATATTGGGTTAGGAGCCCGTAAACTCATCATGGATGAAAAGCTGATTATCGGAGGTAATGTTTTTTATGATTCTCGTGAAACTTCAAATAACAACAGGTTCGGCCAGGTAGGCGCCGGTCTTGAATTCCTTACCGAATGGGTTGATGCAAGGGTAAACGGTTACTGGCCTAGTGATGATAAGGAAACTATCGATTCATACGATACACAGCAGCAGGATGTTTCCATTGTTAATTACTGGAATACCTCTTATTTT
>JAVCCS010000032.1 GCA_030765365.1 Candidatus Theseobacter exili | reverse complement strand
CTTTATCCTGATGAATTTTATGAAAACGGTTTAAAAATAGTTACCGTTCCGACACTTCGTATACATGACGGATTTGTTCCGGCAAGGGTCAAGTCTTTGAATTATCTAAATAATATTATGGGAAAGATTGAAGCCATCAATTCTGGTGTTATTGAAGCACTTATGCTTAATGATCAAGGTTTTGTTAGTGAATGTACTGGGGATAATATTTTTATAGTACAGGACAAGACGTTACATACACCTCCAGTTCAATCCGGGATTCTTGAAGGTATAACAAGAAACTCTATTTTTGATATTGCTAATGATACAGGATTCGCAATTAAAGCAACAGAAATGACCAGGTATGATTTGTTTAATGCAGATGAATGTTTCTTAACAGGAACAGCAGCTGGTGTAATTCCTGTTATATCCGTAGACGGTCGTACTATCGGAGATGGCAGGCCAGGATCTATTACCAAAGAGTTTATAGAAAAATATAATGAATTGACTCTTGCTTAAAATGGGATCAAGCTCGACATATGAAATGTGAAAAATGTAATGGTAAAAATGCAACGGTTCATTATACCGAGATTATTAACAACAAGATAGTCAAGATAAATTTGTGTGAAAAATGTGCAAAAAAGAAGGGTATTGATGTCAGTTCAAAATTTTCCATCTCTGAACTGTTAAGAGGTCTTACAGAGAAGAAAGAGACTGAACAGATTCAAGCAGACAGAATATGTCCTTCATGTGGACTTAGTTACAAAAAATTTCAGGATGAAGGACGTTTTAGATGTGACCAGTGTTATGAAACTTTTGCTGAACTTCTGGATTCACTTTTTGAAGCTATTCACAGAAGTACGCATCATGTGGGTAAAATCCCTTTAAGATGGTCAAAAGAAGAAAATGAACATATAGATGCTCTGGGAAAAAGGTTAACGAAAGCTATTCAGGATGAAGATTTTGAAAAAGCTTGCAGCTTGCGTGATAAGATTAGAGGTTTGAAGAAATAAAGTGGAAAATGATTATATGGATGGGCTGAATCTGGCCGGTATTATTCATCATACAGCTGCCTGGTTGCAGGGGACAGGGCCGGACGCCGAGATAGTTGTTTCCAGTCGTGTTCGTTTAGCCAGAAATATCAGAGGATATGCTTTTAGTCATGCTTTGACTCCGGAAGAAGCTGCTGGTTTAGTTGAAGCAACACGAAATGCCGTTCAAAAACTTCCTTCAATGAAGAAAAATACCTTTCTTGACCTTGCCGAGCTTCAGGATATTGACAGGCAAATTCTTGCAGAGCGGCACCTGGTTAGTCTTGAACATGCTCAGGAAGGGGAGAATAAAGCTGTAGTTATAAGTAGAGATGAAGCTGTTAGCATTATGATAAACGAAGAAGATCACTTGAGATTGCAGGTTTTGTTGTCAGGATTTCAACTTGAACAGGCCTGGCAAAAAGCAAACCAGGTGGATGAAGAAATTGAAGGGGTATTAGATTATGCTTTCTCGCCGCGATTTGGTTATATGACTGCTTGCCCTACAAATGTTGGAACCGGAATGCGTGCTTCGGTAATGATCCATCTTCCTGCACTTGTTATGAGCAGACAGTTAGATCAGGTGCTGCAAGCGGTAAACAAATTAGGCCTGGCTGTTAGAGGGTGGTCTGGCGAAGGGACCAAGGCATCGGGCAATCTTTTTCAGATTTCAAATCAACAAACATTAGGAAAAACAGAGCAGGATATTTTGAAAAATATTATTACGATTGTTAGACAGATAATTCAGCACGAAAGAACAGCGAGAAGAGGTCTACTGAAAAGAGATGTAAGTCTTTTAAAAGATAGAATTGGCAGAGCATTTGGGATAATGAAATATGCTCATATAATAAGTTCTGCTGAAACAATGAATTTAATAAGCAATCTTAGAATCGGTATTGAACTGGGGATACTGAAAAGTATAGATATACGTCTGATTAATGAGTTGTTTCTTTTATCTCAACCAGCGCATATACAGAAAATTGAAAGAAAGGAATTAACTCCTATGGAACGTGATATAAAAAGAGCCGAGATTATTAGAAAAATGTTAAAGAGTGAAAAACTCCAAGTGGAATTAAATTAAAAGATTTATTAATTTAATTGGATCGTTTTTTTGATCCTTTGATGTTTATATGATATATATGTTGTGATTAGTTGATTTTTAAATAACTTAGGAAAAAGGAGAAATACAGGTTATGTTTGAAAAATTTACCGACCGGGCCCGCCAAGTGATTATTCTTGCTCGAAAAGAAGCCGATCGGTTTAACCATAATTATATTGGAACCGAACATGTTCTTCTAGGTCTGGTTAAACTTGGGGAAGGTGTAGCCGTAAATGTTCTTAGGAAACTTGGGCTTGATTTTGAAACAGTTCGGGTTGAAGTAGAAAAACATGTTGGAAGCGGTCCGGCAACTAAAGAGGTTGGGGATATTCCTTTAACTCCAAAAGCTAAGAGGGTTATTGAGTTAGCTCTTGAAGAATCTAAAAAACTGAGTCATACATACATAGGAACTGAACATCTTCTTCTTGGGCTTTTACGTGAAGGAGAAGGTGTTGCTGCAAGAATTTTGCAAGGATTGGCAATCGATCTTGAAATAGTCAGAGCAGAAGTTCTTAGAGAACTTGGTGCTACCGACTTTCAAGAAAAACCCGAGATTGCTGAATCGACTTTTGAAGAAGGTTCAAAAAACCCTGCGCTTTCTGCTTTTGGTAGAAATTTGACCGATCTTGCCAGAGAAGACAAGTTGGATCCTGTTATTGGCAGGCATTCAGAGATAGAAAGAGTGATTCAGGTGCTATGCCGGCGCAGGAAGAATAATCCAGTTCTTCTTGGAGAAGCAGGTGTCGGTAAAACAGCTATTGTTGAAGGACTTGCACAGAACATTGTAACAGGGGATGTCCCTGAAAATCTTCAGGATAAAAATCTTATAACCCTGGATCTGGCATTGATGGTGGCCGGGACTAAATATCGTGGCCAGTTTGAAGAACGCATTAAAGCTGTAATGAAGGAAATAAAGAATTCAAACAATGTTATGCTGTTTATTGACGAATTGCATACGATAGTAGGAGCCGGTGCAGCAGAAGGAGCAATTGATGCGTCAAATATTCTTAAACCTGCTTTATCTCGCGGAGAAATTCAGTGTATTGGAGCGACAACCATGGATGAATACAGAAAATATATTGAGAAGGATTCTGCGCTTGAGAGGCGTTTTCAGACAATTATGGTTAACCCTCCCACAGTTGATGAAACAATAGATATTCTCAAAGGGCTTCGTCCCAAGTACGAATCTTACCATAATGCGGTAATTACTGATGCTGCTCTGGAAGCTGCTGCTATAATATCTGATCGATATCTTTCTGGAAGGTTTCTTCCTGATAAAGCAATTGATGTAGTTGATGAAGCTGGGGCTAGAGCACGAATAAAATATGTGACAGAGACTGACGACATCAAACAGTTAAAGGAAGAGCTTGTAATTGCAAAAACAAAAAAAGAATCATTTGTAAGGGAACAGAATTTTGAAAGTGCAGCAAGTTTCAGGGATGAAGAACGAAATCTTCGTCTTAAACTTGATGATGTAATAACTGATTGGAAAAAGACAAAGAAAGAAAAGAAAGTTATTATTACAGAAGAAGATATTGCTATTATTGTTTCTAAATGGACAGGAGTTCCCGTTACACGAATGGAACAAGGTGAAAATGAAAAACTGTTAAAGATGGAAGAAGCTCTTCACAATATTGTTGTTGGTCAGGATGAAGCTGTTGAAGCCATTGCAAAGGCTGTCAGGCGCTCACGTGCTGATCTTAAGGATCCTCGTCGTCCTATTGGATCATTTGTTTTTCTTGGGCCAACAGGAGTAGGGAAAACCCTTCTTGCAAGAGCTCTTGCTGAATTTCTTTTCGATGATCAGGATGCATTAATACAACTGGATATGTCCGAATATATGGAAAAGTTTGCAGTTTCACGACTTTCCGGTTCTCCCCCTGGCTATGTCGGTTATGAAGAAGGTGGGCAGCTTACCGAAAAGGTGAGAAGACGTCCTTATTCAGTTGTTCTTTTTGACGAACTGGAAAAAGCGCATCCCGATGTAATCCATATCTTACTGCAAGTTTTGGAAGAAGGGAAGCTAACCGACAATATGGGTAGAGCAGTAGATTTTAGAAATACTGTTTTGATAATGACCTCCAATGTAGGTGCTGAAATGCTTAAGAAGAGGACAACTGTAGGCTTTGGAGAACAGACACATGAATCGTCTCACAAATCCATGAAAGACAAATTGATGGATGAAGTTAAACGTGTTTTTAAACCTGAATTTCTGAACCGTGTTGATGAGCTTATTGTTTTTCATGAACTTAGTCGTAAGGATCTTCAGAAGGTAGTTGAGATTGAATTTGAAAAAATCAGTTCAAGATTGAAAGAAAAGAAAATTCACCTTGTTCTGGAAAAAAAGGCTGAAGAATTTTTAATTGATAAAGGTTATGATCCGCTCTATGGCGCCAGACCTCTCAGGAGAGCTCTTCAACGATATATAGAAGATTCACTTTCTGAAGAAATACTTAAAGGAAAGGCTGTCAAAGGGAGTACTGTAAAAATATCTGTAGATGGGGATCATCTTGCCTTCAATGAGCAATGAGGTTCATTCACGTGAACCTTTATCTATATCATTATGATTAGAAAAAGAACAGTTCTGCTTATCCTATTTGTTGTCATCAGTGCTGTTGCACTTGGTGTTATAACCTTGAAAACAGAAGTCCTGAACAGGATTTTAAGGCCATTTTTTGAACAGAAACTTGGTGTAGTTTACAAAGCTAAAGTTGATATAGGTGCTATTGATGGTGGAATTTGGAATGGTTTTACTTTAAAACGTGTTCGTTTCACTTGGCCTTCAGCTAATTTAATTCGTTCATTGGCAGCAGCAAAAATACAGACTAATATCCATATGCTGGACTGGATTGGTCAGGAAACATCTCTTAGAAGGTCGTTACTTCTTAATGGTACAACCTTTCGTTTGCAGAAATCTCTTAGAATTCAGATGTCTCCAATCATGGATTATGTTGAAAAAGTTCCTGAAGTAGAAAATAGAATTCGCAACCTTGCTACAGATTCATTGTGGTTGGATGGAGATTCTCTGGTTCTTCAGAATATGCCAAAACAGGTTTTCATGCTTGGAACAGTATTTGTGCATATGAATACTTCAAAAGATGGAAAGGAATCTGAACTGCGTATTTTCGGTATGAAACCGAATGATAAAGAAGCTAAAAGGTTCTATTTAGTTGAACATTTGCTTCATGAACCAGGCGAGGGTAGTGCCAGATTTAAAATTGCAGGATATCCCTTGAAAGAGTTAGATGGTTTAAATCCAAATATAAGGATTTATTCCGGTTTGCTCAAGATGGGTGGCGTTATTAAAAGCGGCACACTTGAAGAAGGATATGTTGAAATAATTGATTTTGAAGCAGGTTTTCGCGGTCCTGATGATGTTGTTCAAAGAGGGAAATTTGATGCAAATTTGCGGTATGCAAATAACACAGTATTTATAGAAAAATTTTCTCTTATTGGTGAAGATGTTGGGTTTCAAGTTGAAGGAACAATAAAAAATCCAGCAAAAAAACTGAAAATGGATATGGATCTTGCAGCAAAAGGAAAAGTCGGTAACAAAATCCTGGAATTTGCACTTAAAGGAAAATTAAAAAAACCACAGGTAAATGGACACTTCATTTTAAATGATGAAAAAGGTAACCCCAAACTGGTGGTTGGTTTAGAAGGTTTTTTTAAGAAACTGAAATTAAGAACCCAGAATATGGGATTGTTAGGGCTTAATGGAAAGGTTTTTTGGGGAAAAAACAAAGAGGATTTGGGTAAAAGGAAAGAAAAGGCATTGGAGTTTTCAGGAGATATTTTTGCTGGAATTGATGGATTAAGCTTAAAAAATATCGAAGTAAGGTTATTAGAAGATCAGATAATGGTGAAAGGGAATGTTTTCCCTGACAAGACGCTGCTGAACATTATGGTAAAAGAATGTATGTTAGGCCGTTTTAGTTTGCATGGGGAAGCGGTTCTTGAAGTTGATTCTGCTTTATTTGCTCAATCTGAAGGATGGCCAATGAAGTTTCGTATTCCCTGGTTTGCAGTGAATGGTGTTGATGTTGAAGAGATAAATGCGCAGGTTCAATATTTCCCAGATGAAAAGTATCTAAAAATAGAATCTTTTCAAATGGGTAAAGGATGTGAAGTTAAAGGATGGATGGATTTTCAAAAGAATACGCTGGATTTAGTGGGTGATTTTAATGAATTTAGATTGAAAACATTCTTTTCGTAGCTAAAGATCCTGAAGCGGTAGAAATGGACGGGTTTGTTGAAGGCTCTGTTCATGTTTATGGACAGCTTGATTATCCTGAGTCTGTGTCAAAATTAAAACTAAAGAAAGGACGCCTTCTACGGTTAAGCTTTGACCATGCTTTTTTTGATATGAAAGGTAGTGGGCCTTTGATTGAATTTCAAAACTGCCGGATAAATGATAGAGGAGGATATATCCTTGTTGGCGGATATATTGATTTTGAACAAGAAGATCCTTTTACCCATGTTACACTTGGTTCAGATGAAAGAAGCCTTTACTTTATGGGCTTAAGAATTGAAAATCTGGAAGAGGATGGAGAAGTTAGTTTTCAAAAAGAATTAAATGATAAAACAAGTTTAAGTATTCGAACTCCTAGAAATGAAGGAGGATATCTTGGCCTCAGATCTGGTAAGGAAGCCGAACTTGAACTTGAATATGAAGTTGACAAGGATAAGAATATTCTAATCAGATTTGATGAAGATGAAAGCATGATAGGACTGAAGAGAAAGGTTAAGTTTTAATGCAATTATTCAGGCAATTAGGGAAGACTGCTTTTAGAGGGCTTACAATGCTCGGAGGTATTTCGATTCTTTTTTGGCAAACGCTATGGGCATTATTTACAACAAGACCTCGCAGAAATCTTCTAGTCAAACAGCTGTACCAGGTCGGCGTCCTTTCCCTGCCTGTGGTTTTGTTAACGGGTGTTTTTACCGGGATGGTTCTAGCCGTTCAGTCGTATTACCAGTTTCATAAGATAACAATGGAAACTGCAATTGGAATTCTTGTTGGTCTTTCAATGACTAATGAACTTGGTCCGGTATTAACGGCAATTATGGTTGCTGCAAGAGTCGGTGCTGCTATGACGGCTGAACTGGGGACAATGGCTGTAACAGAACAGGTAGATGCCTTAAGAGCGATGGGTATTAACTCTGTAGAATATCTTATTGTACCCCGTTTTATTGCCTGTTTTTTAATGATCCCAATTCTTGAAATATTTGCAGTTTTTATAGGAATTTGTGGAGGGTATGTTGTAGGTGTTCATTTGCTTCACATAAATCAGACTTTTTATCTGAAAAACATGCTCGACTTTACTGAAGTGGTTGATTTAATGAATGGTTTGATAAAAACCTTTGTTTTTGCAGTTCTTATTGTAATTATTTGTTCATATAAAGGATTAAATTCTGAAAATGGAGCTGAAGGTGTTGGAAAAGCTACTACTGAAGCTGTAGTTCTTTCCGCAATCTCAATTTTGTTTGCGGATTTTTTCCTTGCTATAATTCTATATTAATAAATCAGTTTAAGGAGATAGCTTTGATTGAGGTTATAGGGCTGCACAAGAATTTTCGAGATAATAATGTCCTTAAAGGAATTGATCTGGAAATTATACGCGGCGAAACTCTTGTAATTATTGGACAAAGTGGTGAAGGCAAAAGCGTTTTACTTAAACACATAATTGGATTAATGAGACCTGATTCAGGAAAGATTTTGATTGACGGGAAAGATATTGTGCCAATGAAAGAGCGAAAGTTAAGCAGTGTGCGACGCAGGTTCGGGATGCTGTTTCAGGGGGCCGCTTTGTTTGATTCTTTATCTGTATCTGAAAATATTTCATTAGGAATAGTAGAACATAACGGCGTTTCTGTTGAAGATGCAAAACAGGAAGTTTCGAAGCTCCTGGCACTTGTTGGATTAAAAGGAATCGAAGACTTTAAGCCGGCAGAGCTTTCTGGAGGCATGAAAAAACGTGTTGGTTTGGCAAGGGCAATTGCAACAAAACCTGAGATTATTCTTTATGATGAACCTACTACGGGTGTTGATCCAATTATGGGTGATGTGATCAACACCCTGATATGTAAACTGCACGACACAATGAAAGTAACTTCTGTTGCTGTAACCCATGACATGAGCAGT
>JAVCCS010000093.1 GCA_030765365.1 Candidatus Theseobacter exili | reverse complement strand
GGCTGTCTGTTCTTTAACACTTTTTTGGTAAGCTTCTATTAGTTCAGGCACATAATCCGTCAGGGATATGTCGCCCCTCTGAAATGCTTCGACCTGCGCTTCTAACTTAAACAGATTTCTGGAAAAAGGAAATGGAGGATTCTCTTGATACGCAGGCTGTTGAAGCCCAAAGAGATGCACTTTTTATTGAGATAGAGAAAGCCCTTCCTGAGGATAAACTGGCACCTTTTGTGAGGAGGAATCTGCTTTTCAGGTTAGGGAAAATGACTCCATGGGAGTATTACAGCCACCTTGTTGATACAGCCAGTGAAGTATGGGGTAAAGGAGTCCCCTTGGAGAGTAAATATCCTTCACTCGACAGCTATATTCAAGTTATTAAGGAACACTCCAAAATGGATGTTGAGGGGTTAATCTCCGAGATAACTATACTTCAGTATCTTGTTAAAGATGTTTTGTTCCGGAATATAGACGAGAGAAAACTGGATAAAACACTGTATCAAGTGAAGCTAATGCGGGAATTAATGCACCTTCAGTGGACAAGAGAATCTTTTGACAATTGGAATGTAGATGATATTTCAGTTAATGAAGTTTATAAATCTTTGCAACAGCTTTCCTCAAATTACCTAAAGAGTGCATGGGAGATTTCAGCTGATGAACTTGAACTGTTAAATGAATGTTCTAACAGGGCTTTGGAGTTTTATCGTCTTGCATTATTGCGTGATAAAGAGCTTCTTGAAAATGCCCTTGAGGCTATGCGGTCTAGAAATCAGCGTTGCGCTGTTTTGGTTTCCGGAGGTTTTCATTCATCGGGAATAGTAGAGTTGATAAAGCAAAAGGGACTGGATTATGTGGTTTTAACTCCAAGGATAACCCGGATAGAGGAGGAAAGTCCTTATCTGGCACTTATGAATGATCTGCAGTTCAAACCAGCACTTTCCAATACTCAAAAGACAGTAATTGCATATCCTTCATATACGCTTATAGAGCTTTTAGACAAGGCTCTTGCTAAAGAAATTGAGATTGATTCAATTTCTGAACTTTTGGCGGTAACTCTTGAGAATGATCCAGCAGAACTGGAAGATGTTTTTTCGCAATGGAGAAAAACCCTTCCCGTCAAATACAGATCTTTGCTTGATACGGTAATGGGCCAGATTCGCGATAAACTTGATACTGAACCCCGTGCCTCTGGATCCATAACTTCAGAAGGTGTTGAAAAACTTATTAGACAGGATGAAAAGACAGGGGAACTGGTTCTGAGATATTTAAAGATAAGCAAGGCGCGGGAAGCTGTTCAGACTTTTGCTTCAAAACTTTTTGAGGAGTTATACATGGGTGAAGCTTCCAATATGGATCACATGATATGGAAAAAAAGGAAGAGGATTCCGGAATCGGTCGTTAAGGTAAAAGAGAGCCGTCTGCACAGGCAGTTTTTCAAAACTGCGTTCAGCGTATTAAAAACACTTTTCCCGCATGGAAAGGAAAACGAGGTTTATAAGTCAACGAAAGAACTTACGCTGAACAGGCTGAGCGCCGAAAAGATTTTCTTCAGTACCGGCAAGTTTATAAAAAAGTTTATTTCTCCAACAGTATTTATTGGCTTGGGAACCTTTGCTGCCAGTATATTCATAGGCGGGTCCTATTCTATGCTTTTGTCTTCCCCGCTTTTTTGGGTTGGCATTGGCATCGGCGCTCTGGGTATTGGACTAGCAGAAATAATTAAGCAAGTTCGCTCAAACGTGAAAAGCGGTAACGTTGCCTGGTCTGATATTTCCTGGTGGAGAGTGTTGGTAAAAGGGGGCTTATTTCCAGTTGCAGCTCTTGCCACATGTTATTTAGGGGTCATGGCTTTTCCCTATTTGCCTCTTGAAGTAGTACTGATGAGACCGTCCTTTTGGCTACTTACGGGAGGAATGGGTTTTGCGAATTTTTTGATATATACGCACTTTATGAATAAATTTGTCAGTGAAAAACTTTCTACAGGAAATGTCGGTCTTCAGGACGGGAAAAGGATATTTATTGATTTTTCCCTTGAGTCAATTGCAGATTTCGCGAGCGTGGCTGCTCATGAAGTAACGCACCGGGCTCAGGAAATGGGTCTTCACAATGAAGTTGCCAGCATGGTTGATCACCTGACTTTTTTGAAGATGAAAAATCTTCTTGGCAGTCCATCGAGAACTGGCAACAGAATGTTGGTCCGGGAAAGGCTGGATATAGGTGGTGATCCCGATTTTGATTCGGATATTGATGGTATCCTTCAAATGGAAGACCCTGTAGAAAGAGAAGCTGCTATTGCCAAAATCGGACAAGGATGGGACGCGGCTTTTGATGATGTATTGTGGAAACCGGAAACCCACACATTATTAGGTAAAAGAAAAAAAGAGACGCCTTCATCGGTTGCCTCCGGACTTATGGCTGCTTTGTATGTAGACGAAAAAATAGCATCACTTAATGAAGAGGGGCTTGAACCGATTTATGCCACAAGGTTTGGAGATTTATATATTTATCTTCGGGCGCACTTGCCGTTAACTCCTGAAAATTTGAAATTGATTGATTCTCTACCAGAACAAATAGTCAGGGAAATGAACTCCCTGTACATGCAGTCAATTCCTTTCAAAGAAAGAAGCCGTGTGATTAGCCGGTTGATTGAGAATGCCGCCGGAGAATTGAATAATGAATTTAAAATAGGGCTTCATACCTTATCTATGAATGGAGGTATTTTAAGCGAATCCATGCGTGAGGCTTCAATTGAAGAATTAAAAATAAGACCTTCAGAAGAAGAACTAGATGAAATAATTTATGATATTCTTGCCGGTAAGACAGATGTTGAAAGATACGAGGAATTTGTTGCTCTTGATCTGGAATCTAAAAGATACGGGCTTAAGGCTGGATCTTTTTTCCAACCTCTTACTGTTCAGGATATAGCTTACGAACTTGACAAGTTGAATATTAATTATGGAGGTATTGACAATATTGAAGCCCATATTCAAGAAAGAGTTAATATGGGAAATGTTGTTCCAGTTGCAATAAAGAGCGAGTTGAAGGGCCCTATTAAAAAAGGTTACCTTGTTCGCGGTGCCGAGGATAGTTTATGGAAAGAAGGTTTTTTACAGAGGATTTTGCGTCTTGACGGATCCCAGGACTGGCTTTTCCTGCCGGACGCCCCCTTACTGGAAGAAAGAACAAGAAGCGAACAGAAACGTATTATTGATGACTTAAAAAGTGATGACGTTGCACGGGAAGACAGGCTTGTACCTTTTTATGGTATTCCAAGGATTAAAGGAGCTGAGGGATTTGCTTTTGATTATTGTTACTATTCAGAAATAAGTGAAATGATTAACGCCGGGAGAATAGGTGTTGTTCATGGTCGGGGCCGAAAAGGTTATTATCACCAGGACATGGTAGATCAAATGCTGGCAGACGGTCTTGTCATTCCAGGTATTGTCTTTGATACTGAAGTTGATGATGCCGGTCAGGAAATAAGTGTTGAAAGGCAGATAAATATTTCTTCAAAAATTCTTGCTGACGAGCCTGAGGAAACGCGCAAAAAAAGAAACAGAGATCTTACCCCTGAAGAAAAAAGAGAAAGAGCGGAAAGGCTGCGGTATCTAAAGGCGGTTTACAGATATCAGAAACGTGCATTTACCAGTCGTGTTAACGAGTTGTTTACAGATGAAGCTGACCAGGATTTAATTAACGGGGCTTTATCTATTGCTTCAGACTATTCAAAAAAAGGGGAGCACTATTTCAGGTCCAGGGCTATGGCTTTTGCCGTCAATACAGTGGAGATGTCAAGGTGGGACGGTGTAAGCGACCCTGTTTTAGCATCAGCGGCATTACTTCTGAATGTACCGGAAAGTTATTGGGAAAGCTTTGACTCCCGGGTGGTTGCAATGCTCAAGCGGGTGAATCGTTTAAGAGGGTCTCCTCCTTTTCAACAAAAAAACGAATGGTCCGTTCAGGACTATAAGAACTATATCCTTCATGTTGCCCAAGAGCCTGAAGATGTTATCCTGATGTCCTCATACAAACTGTTCAATATTTTGGAAGAAGAAAAAAAGAACCCTGATGCTGCCAGTGTCGAACTGGATATCGTATATGGTGGGCTTGCCGAGACAATGGGATTCAAGAAGATTGCAAGCCTTTTAAGAAGACATACGATGCAAACCCTTGACGCTGATGAATACGTAAGGGTCCGAGCCGAAACGGAGGCAAAGATAGGCGTTCCTTATGATGAAAAGCTGAAGCGTTTCTCAGAAAAAACGTTAAATGAGACTGTTTTCAGGCAGATTGCTGAAGAAGGTCTTAATCCTGTCCAGGTGCTTTCAGGCCTTAAAACTCTTGTCAGTATTCGAGATAAAGAGACTATCAGGGGACAACCTATCAATACAT
>JAVCCS010000154.1 GCA_030765365.1 Candidatus Theseobacter exili | reverse complement strand
TTCTATGCCAAATTCTGACCTTGGCCTTTGGATGTTATGTAATTTTTCTACCGTTGCTGAAGTACGCAAAGCACTACCGGAAATTTATGTTTACGGACAATTCCTAAAGATGCTGGAAAGGATAATACCTGTCCACTTTGCAGTGCATGATCCTTCAGGCGATAGTATTGTGATAGAATACACCAAAGGAAAGCTCAATATTTTTGATAACAAAATTGGGATAATGACAAACTCGCCGACCTACGACTGGCAGTTGACCAACTTGAGCAATTACGCCAACCTTACTAACATCAATGTAAAATCCTATGATTTTAACGGGGAAACGATTTCTCCTATAGGCCAGGGAAGCGGGCTATTAGGTTTGCCGGGAGACTGGACACCTCCTTCACGTTTTGTGCGTGTTGCCATATGTGTAAAATTTGCAGACCCTGGCAAAGATGCTTCCGAAGCAATAAATACCGCTCTGCATATACTTAATGTGTTTGATATTCCTAAAGGAGTTATTAAGGAAGTCACAAAAGAAGGTGTTGGAGAAGATATAACCGAATGGATAGTAGTTAAGGACTTAACTAATCAGGTTTTCCATTTCAGGACATTTGAAAACCTGAGCGTACGCGCTGTTGATCTCAAAAAGCTTGATTTTGGTCCCGGAGCTAAAAGCCTTAAAATGGATATTACCGGCGGAAACGACATTAATGATATAACTGACAGTTTTAAAAAGAGCGGTTCAGCAAACTAATATCCATTATATATTCAACTTCGAAACTGATTACTATTTAAAAGGAGCCAGGAAAACATGGATAAAACTGACGTAAAAAAAATAGGTTTGTTCGGGGCCTCGGCGATTGTTGCAGGGAACATGATGGGATCAGGCATTGCATTGTTGCCGGCAAACCTTGCCAAGATTGGATCTGTTTCTATTTTTGCATGGTTGATAGCCGGCATTGGAGCCCTGGCTCTTGCTTTTGTCTATGCCCGGTTAGGCACAGAAAATCCTCAACAAGGCGGTCCTGTAGCATACGCCGGTGAAGTCTCACCAATACTGGGATTTCAGACAGGTGTACTATACTTCCATGCTAACTGGATTGGAAATCTTGCTATCGCAATTACCGGAGTGGCATATCTTTCGGTATTTTTTCCTGTTTTGACACAGCCTGTACCTGCAGGACTTGCTGCACTTGCTGTTATCTGGGCCTTTACAGGCATAAACATTCTAGGTGCAGCCTGGATCGGACGACTGGTTTCAATTGGGGTTGTCCTTTTACTTATACCGGTATTTTTAACGGGCACATATGGATGGCGTTTTTTTGATACGAACAATTTTACTGCCAACTGGATTATAGGCGGTCAGTCATCTTCACAGGCAGTGATGGCAGCAGTACTGCTTTGTATATGGAGTTTTATAGGGGTAGAAAGCGCATCTGTAGGAGCAGGCGTTGTAAAAAATCCCAAAAAAACCATTCCTCTTTCTACCATAATCGGGACATGTATAGCAGGACTGGTCTATATATTAAGTTGTACGGCAATATCAGGGATGTTCCCTGCCGCTACAGTTGCAAAATCAGGCGCACCTTTTTCACTTGCCGCCGGACATATGTTTGGTCCGTGGGCGCCAAAAATAGTATCTGCAATAGTTGCCTTTGCCTGCTTATGCTCTCTGGGATCCTGGATGCTTCTGGTCTCGCAAGCAGGGGCTCGGGCTTCAAAAGACGGAACCTTGCCCGGCATTTTCAGCAAAACCAATAAGAAAGGTATTCCTGTATCCTGTCTTGTCCTAAGTTCAACCTTTATGAGTGTTCTGATGTTTGTTCTAATGATTATCTCAAAAGGAAGCAACACGCAGGAACTGTTCGGACATATTGCAGATATCGCAGTTCTTCTCACATTGCCGCCATACCTGTATTCAGCTCTGGACTTAATAAGAATTCACGGGTTTAAAGATAGGAAAGCACTTCTCCCGGTTACGGCATCAGTACTGGCCTGTGCATTTTGTTTTATTGCCCTTTCAGGAGCAACCCGAGCATACTTAGCTATTGCAGTAACAGTCATGCTGGGAATATTTATTTTCTACGTTGGAAAAGACCGTACTGAATTTAAACGCAAAATAGCTGAGAACATGACAAATTAAGTTTTGTGCATTTAAATTGAAGCCGCTTGTTGTTTATAGACAGTTTTGATCTCTTTTTTACTATAATTGCTAATGGTTTATTAAATTAACAGGGAGAATAAAATGAAGATTTGTTTGGTAACATTTTATCTGTGTTTCGGCATTGCCTTCTCAACAATAGCTGAAAGTAATGGTGACAACATAAAAGAAAGCATGAAAATTAAAGAACCTTCAACAGTTTCATCAATTGTTAATTTTGACGTCATTATGGTATCTGAAGGTAAGTATAAATGGACATCCAAACTTAAGATAAGAGGTCTTGTCCCTATTCGGGTCGCGATATCAAAAAAAGCTGGAGCCAAATGGGTTTCCCTCAGACTGGACAGACTGGTAATGCCTGTTTCTATGGGTAATGGCCTTTATAAATGTGAAAATACAATAAAACTCTCAGGTTCAGGCGTATTCAAATTTGAGTTTTTTATTACACGCAAAGGCACTAAGAATTTTGTTTCACTAGGCAGCAGAGAAGTTAAATTGCCTCTTACATAACAACTGAAACAATCATACAAATAGTATTTCACCCTATGTTGTTAACCGGTGGAAAAGGATCTTACCGGGAAACCGCCTTGTAAAAGAGTTTTTTCCAAACTATCAGCCAAAAACCTATCGCGGCAAGACTGATTATAAATACTACCCAGGCGCCGTATGTAATTGCCAGGGGTATAGCAAGTGACGTCCAAAGTCCACCCCCCATAAATGGTTCATGCAGCAGCTGCTTATATCCAAAAGCAGAATATGCAGGCGTCTTTGCCTCCGGATCGACTACACGTAAAAGCAGCATCCCGGTTGCAGTGACTCCCATTGACTGCCCCATTTCGACTATAGCCCGTTCGAACCAGGCATCAGGGAGTAACCTGCGGGCAAGATAAACTACACAAAAGACATTCCAGGCTATGCCACCGGCTACAACTACAACAAAAGGTAAAAGATATGCAGCAACAACAGGTAATCTGATAGTTGCTATTGCAGCAACAACCAGAAAATCCAGTGCAGTTCCACCTATCCTTTGCATAATATTATGATCAATAAGTGATCCTGAAAACCTATTAAGAAAAATCTGCAATATCATTCCCCCAATCATACATAGGGGAAAAAGCGGAAAGGATGGAATAAAATGGATAATAAGCCTGTGAAAAATAAAACCAATAAAAACTGCTATCCCTATCATTGCAAGATGTAACCCAAGACTGTCAAGTGAAGCAGATGAAATAGTCTGAAATCCTGCAGCAGGTCTCTTTTCCGGCATGAAAATATCATTCTTATTATTATTTTCTGCCATTACCCCAGGCTCTAGAACTTCCGTGTAACCACGGCGAACCGCCCAATTTATAAGAATAGTCCCTATAATAACGGCAAACACTATACCTGCTGTTGCCGATGCCAGGGCAATATCTCCGCCATCCGGCCAGCCAAGTATTTGAAATGTCTCCTGCAGACCCGCAGCGGTACCGTGTCCGCCTTCAAAACCAACGGGAACCACTGCACCGAAAAAAGCCGGTATTTTTACAAAAAACAGCGCGATAACAATTGAAAGTCCCAAGCCTACGGCATACTGCCCCCAGGCGACCATTTGTCCGTAAACTACCTGTGGACCGGCAATACCCCAAATCTTTTTAATAGAAGGCAGGCGTACGCCCAAAAATAATGATGCAAAAACAATATTAATCAATATCCCCGGAAGCTTATTCCATCCGGCTATACACGAATAGGGAACAAAATCTCCCGGAAGTTGAATAATAATAAGACCAAGAATCCCGCCGATAACCGATGCCGGAATAAAATAACGCCTGAATAGACTAACCTTTAAGCGCAGGAATACTCCCGCAATCAAGACAACACATAATGAACAAAATGAAATAATTACCGTCATAGCCAGCTTCTCAATACATTGTTATGAATTTCTTCAATTATTATCGGATAAAATTCTTATCTGCTAAAGAAGGCTTTTAATTTCCTCAGCAGAAAGAACCTTTCCATAAGATCTTACGGTCCCGTCAATAACAAGCGCAGGAGTCGCCATTACACCGTATTCAGTTATCTCCATTAAATCTTCGACCTTAACAATATCAGCCTGTTTGCCGGACAAAGCAAGTGCTTTCTGCACATTATCGTAGAGATTCTTACATTTAGGACATCCCATACCCAATACTTCAATCTTCATTATTCTATCTCCTTTATCAATTAACAATAGCTCCAAAAATAATTCCGCTCACTGTTGCCATACAAACAACAAGGGTTACATAAACTATTGTTTTTCTGGTTCCAATTACATTCCTTATTACAAGCATATTCGGCAAACTTAAAGCCGGTCCGGCCAGAAGCAGTGCCAATGCAGGGCCCTTGCCCATACCCGCACCGATTAAGCCTTGCAGAACCGGGACTTCAGTTAAAGTTGCAAAATACATTAAGGCCCCGGCAATTGCTGCAAAAAAATTTGCATAAAAAGAATTTCCTCCAACCGCTTTTTCAACAATCCATGAAGGGATAATACCCTCATGCCCTGGCCTACCCAACAAGAAACCGGCGACAAGAACACCTGCTAACAATAGAGGCATAATCTGCTTTGCAAACCCCCAGGAATCCATCATCCACTCATCAATCTCATTTTTCTTAAACCATTTTTTAAGAGTCAATAAAACTGAAACAAGACATCCTGCAGCAATAAACCATTTCAGCTTATAAGCTAAATACCAGAATCCTCCCTGAGTATCACGGGGCTCGGCCCAGTTTGCAAACACCAGAAAACCCACCAGAAACAGAAAAAAAACACCATTTTGTATAAGAGTCCTTCCATTATTGCTGTTTTCTCCTACAACAAAATCACCCTGGCTCTGCCTTTGCCGTTCTTCATTGATAAAAATCATATGCATTAGCAACCCAACAACAATACTAAAGACAACTGCTCCAATCGCCCGGGCTAATCCTAATTCCCAGCCAAGCACTCTTGCAGTCAAAATAATTGCCAGGACATTTATTGCCGGACCTGAATAAAGAAAAGTCGTTGCAGGCCCCAAACCTGCCCCCCTCTTATATATACCGGAAAATATGGGCAGAACAGTACAGGAACACACTGCCAGAATTGTGCCTGAAACAGAAGCTACACCGTAAGCTAAAACCTTATTTGCCTTAGCACCAAAGTATTTTATAACAGCACCTTGACTAACAAATACTGAAATGCTGCCTGCTATAAAAAAGGCAGGAATAAGACAAAGCAAAACATGTTCCCTCGCATACCATTTTACAAGAGCAAAAGCTTCGAAAACAGGATTTCGAAAAGGTAACAACTCAACGGGCAAATAAAAACACACCAGGAAAAAACCCGAAATAAATAAAAATTTCAACTTTTCACTCATACACTACTCCTTATCTGTAAAAGTACAGGCCCCGCCCTCTATTCGAATAGCCTTTACATTAACAAGAGCATCCGCAATATTCCTGCGAGCTGAACTCAGCATCCTCGAAACCGTAGAACGATGGACTTTCATCCTGCCTGCCACCTCTGCCTGGTCTAATCCTTCCAGATCAGCAAGCCTGACAGCTTCAAACTCATCAATTGAAAGAACTACACCATCCAATTTATTTAAGGGTTTGCACTGAGGCCTGAAACATTTCTCCCCGGGCCTGCATTCCACCCACCTTTTCTTCTTTGGTCTCATCTTTTTATTTCCTTATATTATGCACATATGTGCATAAGTATATACGTGTTTGCCTATATGTCAATAGCTTTATATAAAGCCGTATCTTACGCCATAATTCTCCCCTTATCGAAGAAAAAGACTAAAAATATGTTGACTTTATTATTAACTAGTATCATTATGGTATCAGTTTATTAAAAATGGATCTCAAACCAGTTTGAAGAAATTAATAAAATTAATTTAAAAAGGAGCGTTAAATGGGAATGTTTTGTAATCAATGCCAGGAAACGGCAAAGAACACCGGCTGCACAGTACAAGGTGTTTGCGGTAAGAAGGAAGATGTATCAAACATGCAGGACTTGCTTGTATATACGTTGCAGGGAATTTCTCTTTGCGTGGAAAACAGCGGTACATCAATTAAAAGAGAGCACGGTGTTTTCTTGTGTCAGGCCCTTTTTTCTACCATTACTAATGCAAATTTTGATGAAAACAAAATTGTACAACTGATTGAAGAAGCAATAAAAATCAGAAATTCTCTAAAAGAAACAACGTCTCAAGACCCGGCTAAAGACTATGATGCGGTTCTGTGGAATCCAAAGTCCGCTGAAGAATTCAACGGTAAAGCGCTAAATATCGGAATTCTAAATTACAGTGACAATGAAGATATAAGGTCTTTAAAAACACTTGTTTTATATGGCATGAAAGGCATCGCGGCATATACTGACCACGCATCAGCTCTGGGTTTCTATAATGATGAAGTATTTTCTTTCCTTGTAAAGGGTTTAGCCGCATTGTCAAAAGATCTTTCCGGGGATGTTTTGACTAGTTTGGTTCTGGAAACCGGTGAAACTGCGGTTAAAGCAATGGCATTACTGGATGAGGCAAATACTAAAACATACGGCAACCCTGAAATAACAAAAGTTAATATTGGAGTCAGAAGCAATCCTGGCATCTTAATATCGGGCCATGATTTGCTTGATCTCGAAGAACTTCTAAAACAAACAGTCGGTACAGGCATTGATGTTTATACGCATTCTGAAATGCTTCCTGCACATTATTACCCGGCATTCAAGAAGTACGATCATTTTGCGGGCAATTACGGCAGCAGCTGGTGGCAGCAAAATCAGGATTTCGATTCTTTTAACGGCCCGATATTGATGACTACAAATTGTATCGTACCTGTGAAAGACTCCTATAAAGATAGAATATTTACAACAGGCATGGCAGGATACCCTGACGTTAAACATATTTCAGACCGAAAGAACGGTGAACAAAAAAAATTCTCTGAGATAATTGCCCTGGCAAAAACCTGCAAACCGCCAAGAGAAATTGAAACCGGATCAATTGTAGGAGGATTTGCGCATAACCAGGTGCTTGCTCTGGCAGATAAAGTTATTGCTGCAGTCGAATCCGGAGCTATCAAGCGTTTTGTTGTAATGGCAGGCTGTGACGGCAGGCATACATCACGAAGCTACTTCACCGATGTTGCCGAAGCCCTCCCGAAAGATGCCGTTATATTGACAGCTGGCTGTGCCAAGTACAGATACAACAAGCTCAATCTCGGTGATATAGGCGGCATTCCAAGGGTTCTCGATGCCGGACAATGTAATGATTCGTATTCCCTG
>JAVCCS010000269.1 GCA_030765365.1 Candidatus Theseobacter exili | reverse complement strand
TTGTTGTTTGTCCGGGTTGATAGAAACGAAAGGACGTGCTGTTCGCTGATATCCCCCAGCAATTTGATGTCGTTGTCGTTCAGATACTGGATAAACCGGTGCAAGTACAGCAGGTGGTCGTTGATGGTCGTTACATTGCGGCGGAGTTCTTTCAGCCGGCTCAGAAAGCGCTCAGCCGCCAAGCCGATTTCCCCTGTTAATCTCCGCGTTATCGGATGCACCGTCTTTTTTGATACCTTACCTGACGCCTGCATTTCATTAAGCACGGTTATGCTGCGGATAATGTCACGTTCGCCGGGCGTTACTCTGTGGGAAATGTTGTCACAGATAAACTCCTCACCAATAGAGTAGTTATAATTTTTGATGTCCCCCTCACTCATATAGCGGCATATCCCGTTCCTCCACATGGATTTGTACCGTTCTATTCTTTGCTTCGTGTAACAGTTTTGTTCAAAATAGGCGGTACAATCCTCAATCAGAGCTGTGATTGTTTGATTTTTTTTCATTGATATTGAGTATTAGTTTTGTGGCAATATTACCACACAACCATAATAACAAATAATTTTATACAAAGTGATTATGCAAAGTGACTACTCATTAATAGAGAGTTGTATCGCTTTTTTATAATTGCTTTGCATAACGATATACTCCGCATAAAAAAATTTATGCAAAGCTTTGCATAAATTTTTCAAAGCAATAAAACAAAACCTGCAAGTAAAAACTTTTTGGGGCACAAGTGAGAATGCAGTAAAATCGCAGATATATGTTGCCTTGATCAGTTATTTACTTCTGGAGTTGATAAAACGTACAATTGTTAAAGGGACAATAGCATTTTCAAATTTATCAGAAAAAATAAGATTTTGCCTGTACCACTATCTATCATTGGACTACGTATGCAATGAGGTTAGAGAAGGGGCGAGGAAAGTAAACCTGATAAAGCAAAAAGAAATTGTTTTTGAGAAAGACTTATTTTCCGGTTAATTCATATCTTTACAACGTAATTACTGGGATACAGAGCTTTTTTAGGTAGATTGAAAAAAGTTTCGGATGCTAGTGATGAAAAAAGAAATAAAAATTCCAGATATAGCCGAAAATGTTGAAAAAGGATTAATAGCCGGAGTATTGGTTTCAAAGGGAGACAAGGTATCTAAAGACCAAGCTTTGGTAGAAATTGAAACAGATAAAGCTACTACCGATATTCCTTCGGATTACGATGGTGTAATTGATGAGATAAAAGTTTCTGAAGGCGATGAGGTTTCTGTGCATCAGGTTATCATGATTATTGAGGTGAAAGAAGGCGAAAGTGAAGATACAGAAGGTGACAAAGAAAAAGAAACCGAAGATGATAAACCCGAAGACAAGCCAAAAGAAAAAAAGACTGATCAGAAATCAGTAGATGAAGATAAAGAAGAAACAAAAAAACAAACAAAATCTGTTAGTGAACAAGCAGAATTAGAAGATATTCCGGCAGCACCATCGGTAAGAAGGCTAGCACGAGAATTAGATATTGATTTATAGAAAATGGATGGCAGTGGACCCGGAGGCAGAATTACAAAAGAAGATGTCGAAAATTACTCAGGAGAAACAGGTTCTGAAACAAAACAAAAAACAAAATTGCCAGATTTCTCAAAATGGGGACCTGTATCTCGTGAAGATATGAATAACATACGAAAAGTTACAGCCAGAAGCCTTTCTGAAGCTTGGCAAACAGTGCCTCATGTAACACAATTCGATGAAGCTGATATTACCAAGCTAGAAGAGTTTAGGAAAAAGAACCAGGATAAAATTGAGAAAGCAGGTGGGAAATTAACTGTTACATCATTGGTACTCAAAATTGTTGGCTTAGCATTGCAAAAATTCCCTCAGTTCAACGCCAGTGTGGATATGGATAATCAGCAAATAATATACAAACACTACTTTAATGTAGGAATTGCTGTTGATACAGAACAAGGATTGTTAGTGCCTGTAGTTCGCGATGTAAATAAAAAATCTCTGGCAGACTTATCTGCTGAATTATCCGATTTGGCTAAAAAAGCCAGAAGTAAAGAACTGTCTCTTGATCAGATGCAGGGAGGCAACTTTACAATTTCCAACCTTGGAGGTATTGGCGGGACAGGCTTTACACCAATTGTTTATTCACCTCAGGTTGCAATTCTTGGAGTTTCAAGATCTAAATACCAGCAAGTGTTGGTAGGCGATGAATTTGAGAAACGAATGGTTATTCCATTGTCTCTATCATACGATCATAGAGTTATTGATGGAGCAGATGGAGCGCGTTTCCTACGTTGGATTTGCGACATAATAGAAGACCCTTATGCAATTTTATTTTAAAATATAGAGGAAGCACTATGAGTAAAAATAAAACACACGATTTAGTAATTATTGGAGCAGGCCCTGGAGGTTACCGTGCTGCATTTATGGCAGCCGACCTTGGATTAAATGTAACTTTAATTGACCCTGAATTAAATCCGGGAGGAGTATGCCTTTATAGAGGTTGTATCCCAACGAAAGCATTGTTACACCTGGCAAAAATTAAAACCGATGCTGAACATGCCGGGGATTTAGGAATTAAATTTTCAACTCCACAAATCGATATTGAAAAAGTAATCGATTGGAAAAATAAAGTGGTAAAGCAATTAACTGGTGGGCTTGGCCAACTCGTAAAAGCTCGAAAGATTAACTATATACGAGGGCGGGCAAAATTTATTAACTCAAACACAGTTGAATTAAGTGGTGATAATAATGGAGAAAAAATAACATTTAAAAATGCAATTATTGCTACAGGTGCTATACCGGTTAGAATTCCTAATATTAACATTGACAGTGAGCATGTTATTGATTCAACTAAAGCATTAGATTTAAAGGAGATCCCTAAAAAGATGTTAATTATTGGAGCTGGTTACATAGGCTTAGAGATGGCTACAATTTATCAAGCCTTAGGATCAGAGGTTTCAGTTGTGGAGCTTACAAAAGACTTTATGCCAGGAATGGATACCGATTTGGTGGCAGAATATAAAAAAGCAAATAAAGATTTGTTTAAAGATGTTTTACTGGAAACTATAGTAGAAGGAATTAAGGAACAAGGAAAACAGTTGGAGGTTTCTTTTAAAGATAAAGATGACAAATCTTTTAAGAAAAAATATGATAAAGTTCTGGTTGCTATTGGACAAAAACCTAACTCAGATAATTTGGGATTGGAAAATACAAACATTGAACAGGATGAGAAAGGATTTATAAAGGTGAATAAAAAGCAACAAACCAGCAACGAAAATATATTTGCTATTGGCGATATAGCCGGTCAACCACTTCTGGCACATAAAGCCAGTTATGAAGGCATAGTTGCTGTGGAAGTTATTGCTGGTAAAAAAGCAGCATTAAACGATGCAAAAGTTATACCTTCAGTAGTTTATACCGAACCTGAAATTGCAAGTTGCGGACTTAGTGAAAAAGAAGCCAAAGAGAAAAACATTGATTACAAAATTGTAAAATTTCCCTGGGCTGCGTCAGGAAGAGCAGTTGCAATGAACGAAAAAAACGGATTTACAAAACTATTAATTGATAAAGAAAATGAACGTTTACTGGGAGCAGGAATTGTGGGCCGAAATGCCGGCGATATGATATCAGAACTAGTACTGGCTATTGAAATGGCCGCTACAGCCGAAGATATTGCACGAACCATACATCCACATCCTACGCTGGCGGAAACCATAATGGAATCTGCTGAAATGTTCTATGGACATGCAGCACACGTATT
>JAVCCS010000070.1 GCA_030765365.1 Candidatus Theseobacter exili | reverse complement strand
TACTCAGAGCCATCCTTGCGTTTTTCAGAAACGAGTTTTCCTTTTTCACGATAAAAATCAGATGACATATCAATTAGTTTGCCGTTGAAATATAAAATTACTTTGCCTCCGGCATTTTGAAATTTTTTAACATTGGCTTTTAATTCCTTAAAACCTCCTTGCGATTCATCGTAGGAATAGTTGGGGTAACCGGCATCATGCCCTTCGGTGTGCCAGCCAAACATGAACAGAGTATTAATGCCAGCTTCAATTCCGTCATTGAATATTTTACTTAAATCCTGGTACTTAAAAAATTGTTCACCGTATTGGTGACGCAGGATTATTCGTTGCCAGCCATTCATTTGTTTTATCCATTCAGGTACCGAGTGTGGTTCGATCCATGTATTTGCCCATTTACGGTAAATATCTGCTCCCCTATGCCACGAACCTTTAAAAGGACTTAGAGTAAATCCTTCAATCCGGGTTGATTCACCCGGATTGATAAACGGATATTTTACCATTAAAGCATCAATTTCATTTTGCCTTTTTCGTAACAAATGCAGGGTCTTCTGGAAGCTTGGGTCATGGCTTCCCAGGTAAAATCCGTTAGTTTCGCTGGCGAAAAGGTAAAAATTCATTCCGCTTTGCCCCGGATAGATACTGCTTTTTTCAACAGCCTTATTATCCTGAGCCATATAGTGAGCAAAACAGTCATCAATTGCTTTATTCAGGTCATCATATTTCTCTCCAATGCTATAAGACCAATAGAGTTTGTGGGAATCATTCAAGTTGCAATTTCTTATTCCGAATTGAAATTCACTGATAACGCATTCTTTTGATAAATTATTAATATCCACGTTAAAAACAAAATGATTATCTTCAAGTGAACCGTTAATAATCAACTCAAGTTTTATTGGGTTATTAATGTGATATTCTATTTTTATTTGCTTGTCACTTGTGGATATAACCGGGATATAATTTTCACTTTTTAATTCTTTTTCAAGCTCTATTCCTTGCTGATAGATAATTCTCCATAACCCCAGATTTCCGGCAAAATTGTGATCCATCACCAAATTAGTAAGTTCTTTTAAGTTGCCGTTTTTATCAAGAGATAGCTTAACGGAATCATTTTTCAGTGAATATAACATATTTGTTTGCCTTTAATTTATTTGCGTTTAAAGCTTATTTATCAGGTCATTTCATGTTTTGTTGTTCTGATTTTCTTTGGTTAATATTATTAAAAACTTGTTAAGGCATGTGAAATATTAAGATTTAACTCCATTTGTTCTATCCACCAAGTGCTTTGTGTAAAATTCAGAAGAAGTATTAAAACCATTAAGAATATCCTTTTCTGAAAATCTTGCCAATAAAATCTCTCCCAATTTATGGCGTTCATGGTCATAGATTAGATAAATTGACCCCGTTGTGGACTGACAAACGTCCGGGTATGAGACGTTCTCTCTTTCATCCAGTAATAACCCACCCCGCCAATTAAGACCATCATCATCAGACAACCAAGCAGTCAAACGACATCTTTTTTTATCCGATAAACTTATGAATTCAGTGCTTGTTCCAACTTTTTCATCTCCGCTGTGATTAACAAGTAATAAATTTCCGGATTGTAAGCGACCGATAAAAAATCTGGAAGAGGGGCCTCCCAAATTAGAATTTTCCGCTTTACTCCAAGTTTTTCCCTTATCATAAGAGAAGCTTTGTCCAACGCCATATAAAGTCCTTGTCAAAGCCCATATACGTCCATCTTTCAGCTCAACAAAATGATGCTCATCGTAGCTACGTTTAGGAATATCGGGGGCCTGTAATTGTCTCGAAAGTTTTTCCATTATCCCTAGAAACAGTCATGTTTGAATAACGGCGATTGACGAATGGATCCAGACCGTCAATGGTCAAATGCTTATTACAGCATAAATCCCAGCTCCAAAGAGCAGTTGGAAATATATAATCTCCGTTTTCAAATATTGTTGGTTTATTCATCATAATTCCCTGTGATATCGAAAAAGGATCAGACCATTGGCACTGGTCCGCATCGGGATCGTCGCATATGATTGCCCATACAACACCTCCCCCAAGACATAAAATATCTTGTTCTCCCGACCAGCCTTGAGTCCAAAACCACCAAAGCCGCCCGTTATTATCAAGCCAGAGAACAGGATCAAATGTCCTTAGCGGACCTGGAATATCCACGACTGCTACCGGCTTGCTCCATGTATCACCATCGTCGTCACTATGAACCAGTAAAGTATAGTTATCAACCCCTTCGCATGTGCCTCCGCTATACCATGTTGCCCAGAGTCTTCCATTAGGGGTTATTGCTATACCGGGGATCCCTTGAAATTCTCGGTTTTCAGAATAATAGTCTTTGTTAGGTGCAAAATTTACCTTTGCAGGTTTAAAGCTATCTTTGAGAAACTGTTCTATTTCATTTGTAGTAGGCATAAATAATTCCTGTTAATCATTTTCCTGAATCCGTGAAAGAATTTCCGGATTCACTTTTTGATTTTCTTTGGTTAATATTATTAAGAACTTGTCCCGCTGAAAAACGCTTTCCAGCCGTCAGACTTGAACATTCGTGTAACCCTCTTTGCACATTGTTTTATCATTTGAATAATGCCATAGATATATGAATAAGTTTAAAATCAAAAGATACCAAAGAAAATCAAAAATCTATTATGGAAACTTTTGTAATTTCCTCGTTTAACTATTTTAGATTATTGTCCTACATGCCGATATAAAGCGGATAAGCAGGCCGCATCCAAGGGTATTTGTTTTCACTGGCAGAAATTTGGTTTAAAAGTCTCTATATGTCCATCCATAAACAGTGTGTTCATAGTATTGACCGGGCCACACTTTTCGAGCCATATAGAGAGTTAGTCTGAATCTATTTTCAAT
>JAVCCS010000316.1 GCA_030765365.1 Candidatus Theseobacter exili | reverse complement strand
TAATTTAAAGGATGTACAGGATGATTCTCGTTATAAGTTTGTTCATGGTGATATTGCCGATGAAGCTTTGGTGGATTCTTTATTGAAAGAAAAAATTGATTACCTAGTCAATTTTGCTGCCGAAAGCCATGTGGATCGATCTATAGGCAATCCAGCAGATTTCATTCAAACAGATATATTTGGGGCGTATGTCTTACTTGAGGCATCCAGAAAACATGGGGTAAAGAGATTTTTGCAGATCAGTACAGATGAGGTTTATGGATCTATTGAAAGCGGTGCCTTTGTTGAGCAGGACAGACTTATGCCTTCAAATCCATATTCGGCAAGCAAAGCTGGTGCTGACAGGCTGTGCTATTCATATTGGGCAACGTATAACCTTCCAGTGTTGATAACCCGAGCATCAAATAATTATGGACCATATCAATATCCGGAGAAGTTTGTGCCTGTTTTTATAACAAATGCTTTGGAAAACAAGAACCTTCCTTTATATGGTGATGGCCTTAATATTAGGGATTGGCTTTATGTTACAGATCATTGTCGTGCGCTGGAAGTTGTTCTGGAAAAAGGCAAATTGGGTGAGGTATACAATGTCGGGGGGGGGAGCGAAAAACAGAACATAGAGGTAGCCAGGGGAATATTAGAAAAACTTGAGCTGTCTGAGTCGTTAATCCAATTGGTAAAAGATCGTCCGGGACATGACAGGAGATACTCTTTAAACTTTGATAAACTTAAAACTTTAGGATGGGTTCCATTGCATGATTACAAAAAGGGCCTTAACGATACAATCAATTGGTATAAGTGCAACGATTGGTGGTGGAAAAAGATTAAATCCGGCGACCACTATAAGGACTATTACGATCAACATTATAATAAAAGATAAGTAGCTAGGCATACAAATGAAAAAAGTTTTAATTACAGGTGCTGAAGGAATGCTTGGGAAAGAACTGGCTATAGCACTGGAAAGTTGCTTTAAAGTATATTTAACTGATGTTGATCAACTGGATATTACTGATCTTGCTGATGTTCTTTCATATATCGAAGATTTGCGTCCTGAAATTATCATAAACCTGGCGGCGTATACAGATGTGGATGAGTGCGAAGACAATTTGGAATTAACATTTCTTGTTAATTCTAAAGGACCGGAAAATCTAGCCGAAGCTGCTGTTAAAAATGATGCATATTTAGTTCATATAAGCACCGATTATGTCTTTGATGGAAAGAAGAAAGAACCATATTCAGAGGATGATATCCCATCACCAATAAGTGTTTACGGTGAATCAAAACGTCGTGCTGAAGCAACTATATCTAAAGTATTTAATAAAGCCGGATCAGAAAAGTTTCTTATTGCAAGATCAAGCTGGCTTTTCGGCCCTGGAGGAAAAAACTTTATTACAAGTATTATAAATAAAAGCAATAAAGAAAAAAAACTTTCGATCGTTGACGACCAGATTGGCAAACCGACATACACAGTTGATCTTTCAAATGCCTTGAAGGCTCTTATCATTAAAGAAGTTACAGGAATTATTAATGTATCTAACTCAGGGAAGGCATCCTGGTACACCTTGTCAAAAGAAGTTATGAGAATGCTTGGGATAGATATTGAAATATGCCCTCTGAAAACAAGCGATTCTAACAGAAAGGCCAGGAGACCGCTTAATTCTGTTCTTGATGATAAATTGTTTTTTCAGATTATGGGGTACAGACTGAGAACCTGGCAAGAAGCTTTGACTGAATATCTCGAAAAAGAAGAAGTTAAGAAATTGATTCATTTATAAGAGTGCGAAATAAAGCAAAAATGCACGGCTGAAAGTGAGGGGGAGCTCTATATTCGCAATTCAAGGCGTGACATCCCTTTATTTGGTTGTCTGGACAAGAAAATGATCAATAAAAATCAAATAAAATTCACAGAACAAAAAACTCTTCTTTTATTCATTTCGTTTTTCTTTGCATATGCTGTTCGATTCTGGATGCTTGGTGTCCCTCTATTAGATCCGGATGAATCTCACTGGTTTTCATGGGCAATGAGACCAGATACGTTATTGCATTATACAATTATCAATTCAGAAGTACGTCCAGATATTATTTTTTCAATACTATCACGTCCATTTATTTTCTTGTTTGGTTTTACTGAATTTAGTATTCGTTTCATTTCAGCGTTAACTGGGTTAAGTCTTGGCCTTTTTTTGGGTTTATATATTGCAATTTCTAAAAAAAACCCTATAAGCGGTTTTTTTGCTTCTTTATGTGTTTGGTTCCTTCCTGTATCTATTTGGGCATCACGCCAGGGTATTCCGGATATGTTAGCTATTGCTCTATATACTTTGGCCATTATGGGAATTTTAAAAATATTCAAAAACAGTTTTTTAAAATGCTCATGGCCATTATTTCTTTCAATATCATTTCTCATGAAAGCGACAACACTTTTCTTGCTTCCTGCATTTTGTGCAATTGTCCTCCTGGAGAAACCTTTGAAAAAAAGTTATTTAAACATTTTTTTGATAATTCTGTCGATATTACCTTTTATCGGTTTAACGCTATATCTTAAAGTGACAGGAGAAAATTTGGCTTTTTTTGATACACATAGACTTTTATTCGGATTCAATCTGTTTCGATTAGTTGATGTTTTCAAACAAGCAGTTTTCGGAATTGGTATATGGCTTGTTCCTTTGTTGTTTGGCATTGTCTTATCTTGGAAGAACCCGTCTTTTTACGATTACAAAAAATACTGCTGGATATTAACACCTTTGTTCTTTTTCCCATTTTTTAGATCCACACAAAAAGAAATACTTCTATTGCTTCCGGGAGTTTTTATTTTTTCCACAATATGGCTTACACAATTGTGGAATGATACTAATAAAAAGATGCATTTTCTTAATACGGTTGTTGCTATTTGCTTTTTAAATGTACTTGCAATCGGGTTTTTAAAATCTTCTGCGATATCTAATGTATTCCCAGATTATAAATTAATTGCTTCAAAAGAAACCGCTGAAGTCTTAAATAACAATTTGCCTGCTGATATTGCTTTTATTACATGTTCTTCTAGATATGATGAGCCAATTTATTGGCAATTGAAACTTCTTAAAAAAAGAGAAGTCTACTGGACAAGAATTCCACCTCAAGTATTTCGTTTTGCAAAACCTGAACGAATGGTTCTTTTACGCATTCCATATGATGGACCTCGTTTGAAAAGTGATAATTGGGAAAAGTTTTTGAAGGAAGAGGAACTTCCGGATGGTAGCCAATTTAAACTTTATACATTTAGCCCAGAGATTTTTAGAAATTTAAAAAAGGAGTAGTAAACGTTTTAGACGAACGGATTCATTAATACATGCAGTATGATAGTCCTAAATTGGATGCAGAATAATAGAATTAATGTGAAGATAAGGGACAGAGTGCACTTGCCCCAAAAACGCCTTATGAAGCACTGAGAAATATGTTTTGTTTGGTCTCACATATCACAATGCACGGCTGAAAGTGAGTGTGAAAGCTATATTCACAATTCAATGTCTAATTCCACTGTTCTGAATGTATGTAAAAACTGTGTTTTATTACTGAACGAGTTTATTTCCTTTTTCCTGCCATTCTTTTAAGCCGCCTTTATAATCGATAACATTTTTATAACCTAAAGCGAGCAATCTATGAGCGGCTTTTGTGCTTGCCCCACATTTGAAACTGCCGCAATAAACAATGATATTATCGCTTTTGCTTAATTTCTTTGGTGCAGTATCAATATCAATTGTTTTATACGGGAAGGATATAGCTCCTTCGATATGGCCTGTGGCATAACTTTCAGCACCAAGTGAATCTATCAATACATATGGTTCTCCAGAATTGCGTATCTTTTGAAATTGATCATATGTGATTTCTTTAACTCCGTCTTTTTCTTCTGTTTTACTGCATACACCAGCAAAACAACCTTCTGCTTTTTTTTCTTCTCCGTCATCAGCATACGAAAGACTTGCTGCGAAACAAACAAATAAATAAATTACGGATATAGATAATATTTTCTTCTTCATTACATCTCTCCTTTATTTAGATTTTACCAGGTTTCATTAACATCAATATTGCAAAAATTCAGATATTCTTAAAGAACTTTTCCAATAAGAATCAAACATTAACACATTTCTTAAGATTTAAACCTGCTTTCTTATTGTAATTAAAGTGCATAGCTGAATGTAGAACAAAAGTTGTTCAAAATAGTATTAATCATGCCTGGTAATTTAAAATACTTGACAAACAAGCGGAAAAGTACGAATATTGTAAACGTTCAGAAGATACTAAACGAACTAAACGACAATCAAGAGATGAATGTTATGAATAATGATCTTCAGAAAACTCATGATCAATTTGTGGAAAAGATGGGGTTTTTAGGTTCTTTGTTCGGGTTTAGTAAATTGATGGGGCAGATATACGGAGCGTTGTATTTAAGCCCGGATCCAATGAGCCTGAATGATATTATGGAACAACTAAGTGTCAGCAAGGGAAGTGTGTCTATTAATATCAGAGAGCTGGAAAAATGGGGCGGATGTAAAAAAGTTTGGGTTAAGGGTGATAGAAAGGATTATTACGAGGCCGAAATAAATTTCAGAAATATCATTAATAAAAGGCTTGTTGATGCTATGAAAAGAAGAATGTTTGCACTTGATGAAATATCGCAATTGACAAAAACTGATGCTGCCTGTTCTAAAATGAAACTTGAAAAAGAAGATAAACTGCTTTTGAAATTCTATGAAACGAGATTAAGGAAAATTGAAAGTTTTAAAAAGAAGGCGGATATATTGCTGAGAACAGTTGCAAAACTGCTATAGATTTTATATGGAAAGACGATTTGTGAAAAGGAGATTGAACGTTGAATCTTGAAAACAAAAGAATTCTTGTCATTGGCGGTGCGGGATTTATTGGAAGTCACGTTGTTGGTGAGCTAATAAAAACTGACGTAAAAGAGATAATTATTTATGATAATTTTGTTAGAGGTTCCAGGGATAATTTGAAAGAGTATTTGAACGATCCCAGGGTATCAATATTTTCACTTGGAGGAGATATTCTTCATGTAGATATTTTGAATAAAGCAATGGAAGGGATTGATGGGGTTTTTCATTTAGCAGCGATGTGGCTTTTGCATTGCCTTGAATATCCACGAACAGCATTTGATGTTAATGTAAAGGGTACTTTTAATGTTATTGAAGCAGCTGTGAAAAATAAAGTTTCAAAAGTAGTTTATTCGTCAAGCGCTTCTGTTTATGGAAACGCACAAGAGATCCCTATGACTGAAGATCATCCTTACAATAATTTTACATTTTATGGGGCAACAAAAATAGCAGGAGAACATTTTTTTAAGTCTTTGTTTTCTTTAGACCATATGGATTGGATGGGATTGAGATATATGAATGTTTACGGTCCCAGGCAAGATTATAAGGGTGTTTATACTGCAGTTATGCATAAGATATTAGACAAAATAGAAAAGGGTGTATCTCCTGTTGTTTATGGAGATGGTTCTCAGCAATATGATTTTATTGAGGTTTCAGATGTTGCTAAAGCTAATATTAAGGCCATGCAAACAGATGCTTCCGGGGAGTGTTACAATGTTGGAAGGGGTATTGGTACAAGCATAAAAGAACTTACAGAATTATTATTGAATATTACAGACAGTAGTCTTTCAATTCATTATGAGCCGCTGGGTCAAACTTTTGTAACAAATCGAATAGGTTGTCCTGAGAAAGCAAAACAGGATCTTGGTTTTGAATGGTCTATTGATTTGGAGGATGGAATGAAAAGATTGATAGAATGGCGGAATAATCACAAAAATGAACTAAAGCAGAAGTCTAAAAACTGGCAAACCAGTTAAATTGATAGACTGGTTGAGCACAATTGTGAAATATGGATAAGAATTAATTAAAATGAAACTAAACAGAAAAATACCGTTAACAAAGCCATATATAACAGATGAAATCAAAAGAAAGCTACTGGGTGTTTTAGACAGTGGTTTTCTTACAGAAGGGAAAGTTACTAACGAATTTGAAGAATCAGTTAAAAGATATACTGAATGTGGACATGCTATTGCGGTTACATCATGTACAACTGGGTTAGAAATTGCGTTGAGAGCTTTAACGATTGGAAAGGGAGATGAAGTAATTGTTCCGGATTACACATATCCGGCAACAGCAGATGTTGTGAGAATAGTTGGAGCAAAAGTTATAATTGTTGATATTGATAGAAATACCTTGAATATTGATTATGCAAAAATTAAAAAAGCTATCACTACAAAAACAAGAGCAATTATTCCAGTATCACTTTTTGGAAATCCATTGAATTGGGATGAGCTTGATAAAATCAGGAACGAATACGGAGTTAATATTATCGAAGATGCGGCATGCTCTTTGGGAAGCGAATATGATGGAAAAAAAACCGGAAATTTAGCCGATATTTCAGTGTTCAGTTTCCACCCACGAAAATTCATTACAACTGGGGAGGGGGGGATGATAACAACAAATGATCCAGAGTGGGCTGATAGAATGAGGTCGTATAAACATTTTGGCGCTGCCGTAAAGAATGGCAAAATATCAAGTCTTTTTGAACATATAGGTACAAACTATAAAATGAGTGATATTTTGGCCTCTTTAGGTGTTGTTTATATGCAATGTATTGATGAATTGTTAATAAAACGGCAGGAACAGGCGGAATATTATTTAAATCTTTTGTCAGGTAAACAATATATTGGATTTCAAAAGATGTATGCAAAAGCAAAACATTCCTGGCAATCCTTTTGTGTCTTTGTTGATGAAAGAGATACTGTAATGCAAAAAATGAGAGAGCATGGTGTTGAAGCGCAAATAGGTACGCATTCATTACATAAATGTAAAGCATTTGCGGAGAGTAATAATTGCAAAATCAAAGGAAATATGAAGAACAGTACGTATGCTTATAAACATTGTCTTACTTTACCACTTTATCATGAAATGAGTAAAGAGGAACAAAGATTAGTTGTTGATATTTTAATAAATAATATTTGTAGTAAGACTGGATTAGATTAAATCCGTGAAACTATTGAAAATTCTGGATGTGAAACCATGTGTGGAATAACGGGAATATTTAATTTTAATAAAGAGCCAATATCTCCTGAATGCCTGCAGAAGATGACAGATGTATTGATCCATCGTGGGCCTGATGCGGAAGGTACATACATTGATTCTTTCATAGGGTTAGGACACAGAAGACTTTCAATTTTAGATCTCTCCACGGCCGGGAAGCAACCAATGATAAGTGCATGTGGAAATTTTTCTATTACTTATAATGGAGAGGTTTATAATTTTAAAGAACTTCGCAGGGAGTTGAAAAGTAAGGGGTATGAATTTTTTTCAAAAACTGATACAGAAGTTGTATTAAACGCTTTTATTGAGTGGGGGGATAAATGCCTGAATAGTTTTAATGGAATGTTTGCATTTGCAATATGGGATAGAAAAAAACAGCGGCTGTTTTTAGCTCGCGATCGGTATGGTATAAAACCACTTTATTATACATATCAAGGGCATACATTTTTATTTGGATCTGAAATAAAAGCAATATTACAGCATCCTGCATATTCTATAGATATTGATAAAGAGGCGTTGCTGGAATATTTTACATTTCAGAATTATTTCACTGACAAAACACTTTATAAAGATATAAAGCTACTGCCAGCGGGTTCATTTTTAGATTTAAATCTAAAAAGTGCCCATAGTGCCCATAGTAATATAGAAAGGTATTGGGATTTTAATTTTAGAGAGCCTGAAAATGTTAAAGATGAAAGAGAATATTTAGAAGAATTGGACCGGTTATTTAAACAAGCAGTGAAACGTCAGCTTGTAAGTGATGTTGAAGTTGGTGCGTATTTAAGCGGGGGGATGGATTCAGGTTCCATAACGGCTATAGCCGCGAAAGAATTACCTTATTTAAAAACTTTTACATGTGGATTTGATTTACATTCAGCAAAAGGAATGGAATTTGGTTTTGATGAGCGTGAAAAAGCAGAATACATGTCGTATCTTTTTAAGACAGAGCATTATGAGATGGTTTTAAAAGCAGGAGACATGGAAAGATGTATGCCAAAGTTAGTATATCATTTAGAAGAACCCAGAGTTGGTCAGAGTTACCCCAATTTTTATGCATCACAGTTAGCGAGTAAGTTTGTTAAAGTGGTTTTAGCCGGTACAGGAGGTGACGAACTATTTGGAGGTTACCCGTGGCGTTATTACAGAGCAGTCGTTAACGATGATTTTGAACACTATATAGACAAATACTATACTTTCTGGCAAAGACTAATACCGAATAAGGAAATACGCAAAGTATTCAGCCCAATATGGAATGAGGTTAAAGATGTATGGACTAGAGATCTGTTTAGAAATGTTTTTTCAAAAGAAGAAAACGGTTTGAAAACATCTGAAGAATACGTTAATCACTCCTTGTATTTTGAAGCAAAAACTTTTTTGCATGGACTTTTAGTTGTTGAAGATAAATTAAGCATGGCTCATGGATTAGAGACGAGAGTTCCATTTTTAGATAATGATTTAGTTGATTTTGCTCAAAAAGTACCGGTGAGTATGAAATTGGGGAACCTGACGAAAATTGTTAGAATAAATGAAAATGAACCCGGTCCGAAGACAAAAAAGTATTTTCAAAAGACAAAGGACGGGAAACTTTTGCTACGTAAGGTAATGAAAAAACATATTCCAAAAGAAATTTCTGAAAGAGTAAAACAGGGATTTTCTGCTCCGGATGCAAGTCGGTTTAAAGGCGATAGTATTGAGTATGTAAAGCAACTTTTGTCTAATAAAAAGGCAAATCTATACAAATACATGGATTATAGTGATGTTCAAGGTTTGCTAAAGGAGCATTTTACAGGAGAGGTAAATCGCAGATTGCTTATTTGGTCTTTAGTAAATTTTGAAGAATGGTGTAAGTTAAATATTAATACAAAGTTAATGGGGTTTTAGAAAAGAAGAAAGCGGATTGCTAATAATGTCAGCAATTAGGAGATTGAAGATCAATAAAAGGTTTACTGAGGGTAAAGAAAATAAGAAATATTCTTTATCTCAGGAGCAAACCCGGAGTGCATTCAAATATAAATGGTCTAAACGGGAAACGTATGAATCCGATAATATAAAAAAAGAAGCAAAAAGGTGGCTGTTTGAAAGATATTGTGATGGTGATAATGAAAAATTAAAAAAATGGTTGGCTGGCGATAATAAAATAATATTGGATGCCGGATGCGGTTCAGGTTTTTCAGCGTTACTGTTTTTTGGAGAATTACTGAACAATCATGATTATTTAGGAGTTGATATTTCAGATGTAATTGATATCGCAAAAATACGATTTAAGGAAGCTGGATATAATGGGGATTTTATTGAAACATCAATATTGGATTTGCCTGTTCCGAATGAGTCTGTTGATATGATCTTTTCTGAAGGAGTATTACATCATACTGATAACACAAGAGAAGCTATAATCTATCTTTCAAAAAAATTGAAAAGAAGCGGATTGTTTTTATTTTATGTTTACTCTAAAAAGGCAGTAATTAGAGAGTTTACCGATGATTATATACGTGATCAGCTTAAAAATATGAATGATGAAAATGCCTGGAATGCCATAGAAACTTTATCGAAATTTGGAATATCATTAGGCAAAATAAATGCAGAAATTGAAATTGAGGAAGATGTCCCTTTGCTGTCAATAAAAAAAGGCACGTATAATCTTCAGCGTTTTTTTTATTGGAATATTTGCAAAGCTTATTACAGGAAAGAATATTCCCTGAAAGAAATGAATCATATTAATTTTGATTGGTTTAGACCGTTGAATTGCCACCGGCATACGAAAGATGAAATATTTGAGTATTGCAAAGAGGCCGGTCTTAATATTATGAATATGAATATTCAGGATTCCGGGATAACCGTAGTTGCAACAAAAATAAAATAATTATCTGTTAACACAAAACAAATATAGGCGATATTAAGCAATGAAAGAAAAAAAAATTGATAGTATTCATAGTGTATGGCAAATGCTAAGAGATAAAATGCACAATAATTGGGATCGGACTTTGTCATTTGGTGATTGTTTTGTTGATAGATGGGAAAAAGCCGAATACTTGGGGTTTGGGAAGGGGTCAAGCATTTATGATAGTTCTTTAGTTTACGGCAATGTAAAAGTTGGAAAAAACACATGGATTGGTCCTTTTACTATTCTGGATGGATCAGGAGGATTAGAAATCGGCGATAATTGTTCTATTGCGGCAGGTGTTCAAATTTACTCACATGATAGTATAAAATGGGCTATTAGTGGTGGAAAAGAAAAATATGACCACAAGCAAACAAAAATAGGTTCCAGATGTTATGTCGGTCCAAATGCAATTATTTCAAAAGGTGTAACCATTGGAGATAACTGTATCATTGGTGCTATGAGTCTGGTGCTTGAAGATATTCCGTCAGGCAATAAAGCTTATGGGAATCCGTGTAAAATAATTAGATAACATTTAAATCGAGGGTAATAGCTTAATATCAATTACTATGTATAAATTAATAAAAAGTAGTTACATAAATCGTCAATTTGTTTGGGAGATGGCACTTCGAGATTTGAAGGCTCTTAACAAGGGGTCTTTTTTAGGTTGTTTTTGGCTCATTATAAGTCCATTAATACAAGTATGTGCATATGTTTTTATTGTTTCATTTATTTTTAAAAAGAGAATGAATGATGGTTCTGGAACGTTTCAGTATGCGATTTATGTTCTTTCAGGTATGATTCCCTGGCAGGTTTTAACTCGAACTTTGCAACAATCTCCAATGTTGATTCGACAAAGAATGGAATTAGTAAAGCAGATTATATATCCAATAGAAACTCTACCCATTAGTAATCTGATAACAAGTTCTTTGGGGCTTTGTGTAAGTTTTTTAGTTTTTTTTATTTTAAGTGCATTTTCTCACAATTTATACTGGTCCTGGATATTGTTGCCTATTCCATTATGTTTATTGGTGCTTTTTGTCTTAGGTGTTTCATGGGCTTTTTCAATTATTGGGGTGATTGTTAAGGATTTAAGAGAAATTGTTACGGTATTTTTGG
>JAVCCS010000114.1 GCA_030765365.1 Candidatus Theseobacter exili | reverse complement strand
GAACATCATCCCATCCATCTGATTTAGAGAGAAAAGCTACCATAAACCTACATCCTTTTGCGGACGGCGTGTTTCCGGGAATTTTCATACTCATTACAACACTGCCAACTGAACTGTATTTTTCCTCATCCTGGACAACACAAATACCCGGTTCAACATCCCAGTTTTCCAGCTGTAGTCGCAATACATAACCCTTTTTTACAGACACGCTATTCCAGGCAACAACTACATCCACTGTTTCTCCGGCTTTAACAACAGTAGGATAATCGTCAATCACAAGATGGCCCCTGCCTTGAGCATAAGCACATAGAGCTGATATACAGCAGATTATGCCTGTTAAAAAAATAATCACTAGCTGCTTTCTCATAGCTTCTCCCTTGTAACTGTCCTTATCAGCCAAGCACAACTCTAACTTTATGAGTTTTGCCGTCACTGTGTGGCCGAATGAGATTTCCATCTATTGGCTCACCATCAACCTCCACAAGCTTAACACCCTTACCAACGCCCTGTGAATCCTCTATAATAACATCGTATTCAGCATTTCTAAAGTTTCTTTTTATTCCACATTTTTTCCATTCAGCAGGAATTTGTGGATCAATAAGAAGACCGTCAAATTCCGGCCTTACACCCATAATCCAGTCAATAGCAGCAATAAAAGCCCAATCAGCACTACCGGTAAGCCAGGTAAATGCTCCTTCGCCTATATGCCTGTTACCCAAACCTATATAATACTCAGGAAAAACGTAAGGCTCAGTTTTCATTACCTCAATATCCTTGCTTTTATCGCAAGGTAATACCTGTTTAAATGTTTCAAACGCTTCTTTAGATCTCCTGATGCTCAGATCAGCGATAACTTTAAATGTACCGCCATGACAGAACAATGCCGCATTTTCTTTTGTTCCTGGAGCAAAAGCAGTAATACGGCCAATGGTATCATCATACTCAGTATATTCAGGTTTAAACAGAGGCGGTCCAAACGGCGTAACCAAATCCTCATCAAGAAGTTTCAGTATTTTTTCAAGCTTATCATCATCCGGAATCCCGGCAAGTATAGCCCAAGTCTGAGAATTCAATTGTATAGAACCCTCTTTGTTTGATTTTGAACCGATAGGAACACCGTCGTCATTAAAAGCATAGCAATAACGGTCTCCGTCCCAGGCATGTTCGTTCACAATTGCCTTCATTTTTTCATATCGCTCACGACAGTCTGAAGCAGTTTTATCATCGTTAAGATGAGTTGCAAGCTCTTCAAGATTTTTAAGAGCTACGCAAAGACCCATTCCCAGCCAAACACTTTCACCCTTTCCTCTAATTCCGGTTCTGTCAAATGCATCATTCCAATCCTGTGTTCCCATTAAAGGAAGACCTCTTTCACTTCGATCAATATCCTGCAAAAACTCTGTCGCCTTTTTAGCATGTTCATACATACTTGCGCTGCCACCGTCATAGTAATCTACCTGCTGGTCCAAGATTGAAAAATCACCTGTTTCTTTAACGTATTTAATTAACAGGAAAGGTAACCAGATTGGAAAATCAGACGGTGGTCTGTGAGTGCTAGGTCCATCAGACAAAGACCAACCGGGTAATGGCTGACCAGTATTCTTCTGAATATGAGCAAGCATAATCAACCGGTCTTTGGTATAACCTGGATCAATAGGCGTCATGCCCCACGCGTCCTGTGCAGTGTTTCTGTAACCGAATTCACCGCCGCCTTCATGATAATATGTTGCGCTTCTCCCCCAGTGATTGTTCATTATAACCTGATACTTCATCCAGACGTTTGTCATAGCATTAAAATCATCATCAGGTGTATCAACGATAATATTACCAAGGATTAACTTACGCCAATGATCTTTTGTTTTCTGAAAAGCTTCTTTTGCATAATTTAAATCTCTATAATTGTCCAACGCCTCGGTAGTTTTCTTATCACTGTCACTTATGCCGACAATTACAGAAAATTCTTCGGTTTGTCCCGGTTCAAGGCTCAATTTTTTATGCAAAGCACCTACCATATTAACGCCTTTAACATCTGTTGAATTGCTGCAAATACCTTTTTCAACAGCTATCGGATCAGCATAGTCTCTATAACGCCCAATAAAATCTTCATATTCAATATCGTAACTATCAGGAACAAAACTTGCGCCAATATAACCATGAAACGGCCATTCCTCGCCTTTCCATGGAAACTTACTTGCAATTACAGCCTTTTTTGATTCGTCATAACTACCTCTGTTTAACAAAATTGAAATGTTCCTGACTGCAAGCTCTGTAGCCCAATCACCAAGCAGCCATTCCACAAAAGGAAAAACACTTATTTTCCTGGTTTTTGAGCTGTTATTCTTAATTTTCACAAGCCAGACTTCCAAAGAATCCGAAAGAGGAACAAAATAGGAAACTTCAGATTCAATATCTTCGTTTTTATTACTTAAAATCGTATAACCAAGTCCATGCCGGCAAAGAAAATCGCCTTTTTTTACAGGCTGAAAACCATTTGACCAGTATTTATCCGTTTCATCATCCCTAATATAAAGGAATCTACCGGGCTTATCTGTAAGATATGCTGAAGGCAACCACCTGGTTAGCCGGTTAACACCTGAATCAAGAAAATAGCTGTAACCTCCACTACCCTGGCTTATCAAGGTGCAATATTCACCGTTCGAAAGATAGTTGATCCATGGACGCGGAGTTGCCGGATCAGTTATAACAAACTCTGTTTTGTCTTCTGAAAAATCGCCGTATTTTTTGTAACTTTCCATCCTAAAAATCCTCGTTATTTTCTAAAAGTTCCCGTAATTTAATATTTATTTATAATAATCAATATACCAATTCTATTATACTTCCCTTTTCACCGAAACGTCCGGAATAATGAACAATGCCTTTTCTATACTCGAATGCAGCAGCCCTTCCGTTAAAAAGCACTTCCTTTGGTTTGCTGCCCTCAACAGAAAGTTCAAGATTACTCCCTACGACATTGTAAAGCTGAAGTGCCAATGTCTTAGAAGATGATTTGATTGATACAATTTCACCTGTACTCCAAGCAATTCTGCGCCCATTACTTAAAGGTACGTTAACCGGTAACATAAGTCCTTTTCTGCCGGGTACAGTTACTTTTCCCTCTTGAGGCATCCTGAACGGAGTTTTCATCCATGGCACATCGATCTCTACTTTCGTTGCAAGATCCATCTCATGATAATTTATCAGAAAAACAAATCCATAATCATCTGCAGCTCTGAGCACTGCAGAAACATCTGAATTACTTAACCTGATTTTTGGTTTTACTCCCATCAATAGAGAAAGCTGCTTTATTATATCCATATGATAATTAAATTCATGATAAAAGCCTGCGCCGAAAACAAGCACCTGCCCTTTTCCAACTTTCTTTAGAAAACCGCAGACTGAACCGTCCTTAGTTCTGGCAATTACAGTGCCCTGTTTCCCTTTAAAAACCATAGGAGGAAGCTGAACAGTAGCTTCGAGCTTGTTGAAAAGGATAAATCTCTCTGAACTGCGGATTTTTGAAACCTGAATACCAAGTTCATCAGTAAATGTTTTTTCAGAATGAAGTGAAAGATCTTTCTGAGGAACATAAGGGCTAACGATTAGTCGTCCTCCGCCTTTAACATAATCAGCCATTTTTTTCTGTGTTTGCGAATCCATAAACTCAAGACTGAAAAGCCAAACAACAGGATGCTTCAATAATTCTTTCAAAGACGATTTCATCACATCCACACAATCATAATGGATATTTGCCAAGGTAAGACCCCGGACTATCCCGTCATAAAAGGCTTTGTTCCTGTCATCAACAAGCTTATGATAAAAAGCACCGTGAAACCATTCCGTCTGGTAATACGGAGCATAAAAACCCACAGTCATATCTGTCATCTTATGAGTCGAGGAAAGCTGCTGTCCAACAGCCTGAATTTTTTGACCAAAATCACGTAAAGATTCATAATGCGGCCTCTTTTTGCCTTTGGAATCTATCGGTGACTGCCATTCATGATAAGAACCAAAAGTACCCATTCCTTCAGAATTAACGCCTCCACACAGCATGTAGCAATTTAATCCGTTAAGTCCATGACCGACAGAAGTCTTCAGGTTAAGTTCTACATCGCTAGGATACAATCTTGGAAAATCTCTCATTATGCCTGTCTGCATTTCAGCGCAAATCACCGGCGCATTTTTATGTGATATCATTCTCACAAGATCTGTAGTTATAACAATATCGTGAAAATTATCCCAATCAAGACGACGTATCTGATACGCACCTCCGAAAACAACTTCACCCACAGAATCTGTATAATTTTTAAAAAGTGAAGTTGTTGTCGGACTGTAATGACCGCGGCCACGCACATCATAATCATAAAAATGCGGAATATTAGCAATAAGCGGAACGTCTATTCCTTTTTGCTTTGCTCTTTGAACAAGGCTGGCATAATAAGCGGGATAATGGGTTCGGTAATACTCGTGCCAGTCTGTCAGTCTAAGCAAGTTTTTGTCAACTCTCAGGGTATCTATTACTGGCTGGCTAATAGATTCAAATTCACCAAAATATGTATGATAAAGTCTATTTACAATATCAATGCTGCCATATTTCTTTTTCAGAAAGTCCTGATATCTTTTTGTTGCTGAATCATCATAATCCGGAGCTCTTCCAATCCAGTTAATCATGCCTATTTCGTTACATAGCTGAACTGCAATAATAGGTCCGCCACGAGAAATTGTTCTATCGCTTACCCATGGTAAAACCCTGTCAAACCATTTATCCACAAATTTCTGAAATTTCGGATTAAGGTATGAAACAAGTTTGCCATGATGAAAAAACCCTCCATCAGATGTCTTTGCCCGCACATCAGGATAATCCCTGAGCAACCAGCCCGGAAGTCCTTCCCAGGCCATTTCAGCATTAGCGACAGGCCCAACTCTTGCAATAAAATACAATCCGGCCTTTTCAACTTCTCTTATATATTTCAGTATATTTCTTTCAGGGCATGTCCTGCCTGAAAAATCAAATTTGCCTTCCTCGTACTCATGCCAGTCCCAGGGAATGTAACTGGTGACTGTATTAAATCCAGCCTCAACTGCCTTTTTCAGTCGATCAGGCCATTCTTTTGCCGGAATTCTGTAATAGTGGATTTCTCCAGCAAAAACAAAAGTCCCTTTGCCGTTTAATATAAATTCCCGATTTTTTATTTTGATATTTGCCATTAAACGAACCTCCTGAAAAAAGACAGGCCCCTCTCCACGGAGAAGGGACCACAACGTGATTGAATAATATACCCTTGTTCAGCCTTGATTTCAATAGAAAAATTAAGCATGGATACCGAATAGCAAATAAATGAGATTCATATTAGTAGAACTCCCGTTTTATACTTATAAAAACTGGCTCCCGCAAAGGCGCAAAAAGAGCAAAAATATAACAGGTTTTTTTCTCTCTAAAAACAGTAATGCTTTTTAATTGTATTTCTTTATGTGTAAATGAAATTCAACCACTCTGCGCCTTGACAGAAAAATGATGAGAATATTGAATGTCGATTAACGAAGGATGAATTGTGAAGTTTAAAAGCAAAAGATATCTCGCGCAAAGATAATGCAAGTCCATTCTTCCTGAAGCAACATCTTTTTACGTCAACGTTTATCCATTCGGACAACATTTATTTATGAGGCAGATTACTTAGTTCCCCAATTTTCGTATCCGACCTTGCCGTCATGCGTTGCGCTCATCTCTGACGAGGTGAGTGTTTCGACATGTCCGTCATAAAAAACAATATTTGTTCTGCCTGAATGGACCCCGTCTTCAGGCTCCCAATCATAAAGAACAGTTACCCACATCGGATTCCCGACAACCTGAGGAACAGGCATACCATAAAGGTTAGGGTTAAACTTATAATCTACCATTTGAGGCAAAGCACCCTGGCGAACACCACTGTCTTCGGTACTTCTATTTGTCGGACAATCAAAAACATCAAGTTCACCAGCCTCACGCGCCTCCTGATTTCTTTCGCCAAGATAGTAATACAAAAGACCCGGAAGTTCCCTTACATCCGCGGCTGAAGCACCGTATTCCGGCAGCCTTTCCATATGACTGTCAAGCACATACATTTTCACTGCTTCACCCAGCTGGCGCAGGTTATTAATGCATACCGATCTTTTAGCCCCCTCGCGAACAAGCTGATAAGTGGGAAAAATAATAGCAGCCAGAATTGCAATTACAGCAACAACAACAAGAAGTTCAAATGCCGAATATCCATTTCTTGATTTCATCAGAAAAGACCCCAGGTACAATATTCTTTGCCGCCGACATCCGTTGAATGTGATACTTTGGCTTCTTTGTTACTAAAATATTTTACGTGACCATCAAAGAAAAGAAAATTGGATCCCTGCCTGTGCACATAATCTTCGGTTTGTGTATCCGGATCAAACGGGGTGTCCCATGCAACAGCAGCTCATTGCGGACTGGCAATTTTGTTTTTTACAACCAGGCCATTAATAAATCCATTATATTCATAATCAATCTGGTTTCCATAACTGTCCTGGCGATCGCCAAGATTTGTATCGCTCTGGTTAGCAGGGCATCTGAAAACTTCCTGTTTACCTGCCCTATATGCTGCGAATCCGTTAGTGCCGATATAAGGTGCAAGTAACGGCATTAAGCGCCAAAATTCAGCAGAAGAACCTCCCCAGCCCGGCATCCTGTTATAAGGATCACTTTCTGTATACATCCTGAATGCCATACCTATCTGCTTTAAACGGCCAATACATACAGCCGACTTTGCCATTTGGCGTGTTCTGTAGATTGTCGGAAAAAAGATAGAAACCAGAATAGTAATAATCGCAATTACAGCAAGCATCTCTAATACGGTTAACCCGGATTTTTTAACAATCAGTCTTTTCACAATATACCTGCTAATAGAATATGTATACACCCCGTTTACGCCACTAAGCTATCCATTGCAAAGCCCTAACGACACATATAAATTATATCAAAAGTCCATAAGTTTTACAACGGATATTACAGATGCTGTAAACAGGAAGAGAGCCGGAAGACTGAATCTCCCGGCTCTCTTCTGTTATTTATTGCTGTTTTCTTACGCCATTGTTTCCGTTTGTCTGTCCGACCTTATACGCATCTCCATCTCTTCAAACATGGTCTTCGGTTCCGGAATAAGGCGTTTGCTGTTCATTGCTGCAAGGGTTTCCGGATCAGCGTCTTTGAGCAGTTCTTCCAGGTCTCCGTCAATTTCACCTGAAG
>JAVCCS010000025.1 GCA_030765365.1 Candidatus Theseobacter exili | reverse complement strand
CTGGCCGTGATTGCTCTAAAACTTAAGGAAGTCTTTAAGCTTGAAGATATTAATCAGCTTCCAATTTCTTTTGACATTGCCTGGTATGAACAAAAAGCCGTTACAGTATTATTAGCTTTGTTGTCCCTTGGAATAAAAGGCATACGTCTTGGTCCAACACTGCCCGCCTTCTTATCGGCTAATGTTGCAAAGGTCCTTGTTGATAAGTTTCAGATAACACCGACTGGCGAAGTTAAAGACGACGTCGAAGCCATCATGGCAGGCAAATAATCATTCTATTAGTATTAGTAATCAAGCCCGGTTTTTATTGACCGGGCTTGATTATTTGAACGTCATATTAATATGGATATATTTATAAATTCCTGGCAAAGAAACAACATACCAAATAATGATAGAAGTTATTGAACAGTACTTTGCTACTAGAAACAGCAAGTTCAAGAAATTTCAGGTGAAAATCAAAGTTAAAATCTAGTCGGTTTGAATTCAATACATGTCAAATGATACCAATTGATTATCAGCAGCCATCAAGCATGATTTTCTTTCAAGTCTACTATCGAAGGAGATTCAGAACATAACGGACAGTCTTTATTCTGTTTGACAGGCACCCTCCTGAAAGAAGTTTTTATTACATTATACACCATCAGACAGTCTGTTAACAGTTCGCCTATATCAAGTAAATATTTCACAGCTTCTGCAGCCTGGAGAGTACCGATTACGCCGGGTAAAAACCCCAAGATCCCTGTATCGGAACTTGATGCAACAAATCCCACAGGAGGAGGTTTGTGGAAAACACACCTGTAGCAGGCTGTTTCCCCCGGTATTACTGTCATTAACTGACCTTCATTTTTAAAAATCCCGGCATGTGAATAAGGTTTTTTAGAGAAATGACATGCGTCTGCAATAAGAAATTTCGAAGAAAAATTGTCAGTTGCATCAATAATAAAGTCATAATCTTTAATAAGGCTTACCGCGTTTTCTACGGTAAGCATCTCCCTGTAAACATTAATATTAATACCAGGATTAACTGAAAGCATTCTCTTGCGGGCGGATTCCACCTTGGGACTGCCTATATCCCGGGTCTCATGTATGACCTGACGCTGAAGATTACACAGGGAAACACAATCACCGTCCACTACGCCTACTGTGCCAATGCCTGCAGCAGCAAGATATAATCCGGCAGAAGATCCTAGGCCCCCAAGACCAACCAGAAGCACCTTCCCCTCCAGAAGTTTCTCCTGACCTTCAAGCCCTACTTCCGGAAGGATAATATGCCTGTTGTATCTTTCCTTCTGCTCCTGATTTAATTCCATATTTCCCCTTCTTATTTCGAAACCGCCTTTAATATCCGGACCCTCAAGTCCCATCACAAAAAAATTATAAGGAGACTTTTTCACAACAATGTTTGTACGCCAGCAATACTTATTCTTTACAGTATTGAAGAATAGGTTTATATAACTTAAAGATATCATTAAACAAGCTGAAAAAACTATTATAAGGGCAAACAGGCACTTTTATTAGGATATTTGAAAAAATATATTCAAAATAATCGCGAATTTATTATAACATGATTGCTCTTTTCACAATAATCACTTTGATAAGGAAGGAATTATCAATGAAACGAATACTTGTTTTTCTAATTACTGTTTCATTTGCATTATCTGTATACGCCGCAACAGAAAATAAAGATACTCTTCGTGTTCCTGATACCAGGGGTCTTAACAGCAGCGGAGCTGTTTTTGTTTTGGAAAAAGCCGGTTTTCAAACCGAAATTGCCGTTGTTTCAGATAAAGGTAAACCAGGATCTGTTGTTAAGTTGTTAATAGATGGAAAAGACATAAGGCCCTGGGCTGCTGCCCAAAGAGGAACTCTTATAACAATCGGTGTTGTAAAAGAATCTTTGGTGAGTGTTCCTGACATCATTGGTAAAACCGTAGACGAAGCTGAAAACAGTCTTAAACAAAACAATCTTCAATTAGGCAAAACACTGGAAGAAGAATCTGCAAAAGTAAAAGCTGGTCGTATTATAAAGCAAAAACCTTCTGCAGGAAAAGATGTTGAAAAAGGCTCGAAAATTGAAGTTGTAATTGCAAAGCAAATGATGGCTAAAACACCCGATCTTACCGGAATGGAAATTGAGAAAGCTATAGATATTCTTGGCAAGAACCGCATGATGCTAGGTGATATAAAAACCGAGTACAGCGATGCCGCTCCCGGGAAAATCATTGGACAGAATCCTTCAGCAGGACTTGAAGTTTCTCCCTCAACAACTGTTAATATTGTTGTTGCTAAAGAAATGAAGGTCCAGGTACCTTCTTTACGCGGAAGGACTAAAGCGGAAGCAGAAAAATATCTTGTTAACGCTGGCCTGAAGCTGGGCAAAATAACTGAACGCGTTGATAACCAGCGCCGTTCAGGAACAGTAGTTTCTCAGAAACCCTCCCCTTATTCAAAAGCTTCCAAGGGAACAACTGTAGATATTGTTGTATCAAAGCGGAACATGGTTACACTTCCAAATGTCTTTGGGCTTAAAGAACAAGATGCTAAAGGTAAATTAAGTCAGCTAGGTTTTAGAGTGACGATTAAAACTGTTGAAACGGATATGCACCAATCAGGAACCGTTATTAAAATGCATCCGTCTAATGGAAACTTTGCAAAAGGTTCGCCAGTATTTTTAACAGTTGCAAAAGCAAAACCCAGACCGGTTGCCGTATCGGTTACCAATACATTCGGCGCTGGCACTCAACCTGTAAATTAGCTTGATTTCTATCAGGAAAAGTTGGCTTTTAAAAGATGAGCTCAAAAAGAGTGATGGAATAGAATACATCATCGATTCTATTGAATTTAGTATAGATATTCCTGATCATATATTTTCCAAAGCAGCTCTTAGAAAATAATCTTTCAGCTTTTCACTATTTTTTGCAAAAGGCCGCCTTTCATAAAAATGACTGACGGCCTTTTACCTTTAAAAAATAAATCTAATTAACAAAAATAATTTAAGAAAGAAGTTCCTTTTCAGCCTGAAGCCAGATACCAAAATCCTGCCCGTCAGGTCTTCCTTCCTGCTCCCATATTGAGTATGCTTTTTCCTGGATTGCTTCACCGCATACCTTACAAGCTGCCTTTTTTGTACGAGTCGAACATTTTGACTTTGTTGTTGTTTTTACCTTTACTTTTGTTTTCGCTTTTACCGCCATGATTCACCCCTTTTAAATTAATTATTTTTTGATTTATTCTATTAGTATTAATAACATTCTGTATTCTCTGGATATTAATTTCCCCCAAGTATTTATTCTATTTCTGACATTTTGTCTACCACAAAATTGTGTTATCTTTTTTCTGCTTTCTTAAGTAAAAAATAACGACCCGAATAGCATTAAAATTAAGCAGCAAAAATAATTCTTAGGCAAATTCAATCAAGATGAATGAAAGTTAATTGTTTTAATGCTATAATAAGCAATTAGTTATACATATTAACTGGCTGTAAAACAATTGTAGGAGTAAATAAAAAACATAGTATTCAGCTCAAAATCCGAAAACTTTGAGAAGAATATCGCAAAGCTTGTTGAAATTGTTAATTCAATTCACTGGTAATTAACAGCATAATTTATGCGAATAGCTATTAAGTGCAAATAAACACATTGAAAGGAGAAACAGAGCTTATGAACGATCAAGATATGGTTGAAACAGTTGAAGGTCAAAAGCATAAAATGATTGTCTTTTTTGTTGCATTTACAGCCGCCCTTGCAGGCTTGTTGTTCGGCCTGGATGTAGGAGTAATTGCAGGAGCTCTGCCATTTATTGAAAAGAAATATTCCATCAGCACCTTTACCAGCGAAGGTATCGTGAGCTCTCTTCTGGTTGGGGCAGTGTTTGGTACAATTATAAGCGGCGTAATGTCAAGGAAATTTGGACGGAAAAACGCAATACTTGTCAGCGCTATTATATTTGCCCTGGGATCGTTGTTCTCTTCTATATCAACTTCTCCCGGAATACTAATAGGGGTGCGTTTCTTTCTTGGGATTGCAGTCGGTATAGCATCATTTACGGCTCCGCTTTATCTGTCTGAAATGGCTCCCCCGAGCATTAGAGGAGCATTAATTTCCATGTATCAGCTAATGATTACCATTGGAATTGTACTGGCCTTTCTCAGTGACACCGTTCTTAGTTACGGCGGACATTGGAGAATGATGCTGGGAATTTTAATGGTACCGTCAATGATAATGTTTCTCGGTGTGAGCTTCTTACTCAAAAGCCCCCGATGGCTTGTTCTTTCAGATAGAAAAGATGAGGCTCTTCAGGTCCTTTATCGTTTAAGAAATACACGAAAAGAAGTTATGGATGAAATCAGAGATATTGAAAAAAGCATCGAGATAAAACAAAGCGGATTCAGTCTTTTCATGCAAAACAAAAATTTTCGAAAGGCAATCTTTCTTGGTATTACCCTTCAGGCAATACAACAATTCACAGGGATTAACGTTGTAATGTATTACGCTCCCAAAATCTTTAAGATTGCCGGGTTCACCACAACCGCCGAAGAAATGTGGGGAACAGTAATGGTCGGGATTATTAATGTCCTTGCCACCTTTATCGCCATTGGACTTGTTGATAAACTTGGGAGAAAACCGATTCTGTTTACAGGATTTGTAGTAATGGGCGTCAGTATGGCTACTATCGGAACTATGTTTAAAATTGGCATCAATACTCATCATGCTATTCAATTTGTTGCAATCGGCGCTTTACTGATGTTCATAGTAGGCTTTGCAATGAGCGCCGGACCAATAATCTGGGTAATATGTTCTGAAATATACCCTCTAAACGGACGTGATCTTGGTATTACAATAAGTACAGCAACAAACTGGCTTTGTAATGCAATTATCGGGGCAACTTTTCTCACGCTGCTTAGTGATTTCGGATATGGAAACACATTTTTTCTATACGGGGGACTTAACATCATATTTATTTTCATCCTGATTTACTTTGTCCCGGAAACAAAAGGAGTTTCTCTAGAAACCATAGAAGCTAATCTTATGAGCGGTAAACCTATTAATAAGATAGGCATTTGAGGAAATAATCGAATATATCAGGTGGGTTCAGTTAACAAGAGTTATTTCTGAACTCACCTGATATATTAACCCGGAATCTAGTTAAGCCAGTTTTCTTTTATGGCTTTTTTTGCCAGATCAATCGATTCATCTATAGCAATGTCTTTAGTAGCATAAACAGGGCCGGATTTTGTTGAAAACGGCTCACTGCACAAATCAAGGCCCCTGTACTTTGTAACAGTAACATTTGCAAGCCATTTCCCTTCCAGTTCATCTGGAACCGGTTCAATTACATACCTGTAATCATCCACAAATATTTCAAATTTCTCAGTCATCTACATTCCCTCCTATAAAATAAAAAAACCGGATTGGCTGAGCTACAGCCGTCCGGCTTAAAATTCAATATTTATTGAGATTGAATGAAGCATTAACCACTTTCACCTCCTGCATAAAAAGTAATTTTATCTTAAGAATAACCAATGACGCAAGAAAAATATTTCAGAAATAATTGAATAAAATACTCTTTCATGTTGTCAAAACTGTTGGAAATTAAAAAAATGAATCTTAAGGAGAAAAAATGAAAATCGCAACGAGTCTATTGATCGGTTCAACGACTATTTGCCTGATAATATCTCACGCTAATGCATATGCAGGAGATAAAGAATGGGCAACCGCAGGGAAAATTCTAACCGGAGTTGTGGGTTTGGGCATCATTTCAAATCTTGCAGCAAGGCCGTCGCCCCACCGCTATTCCCCTCGAAGACACTACCGATATCCGAAACCCGTTTACCAGCCGGCACCATGCACAACGTGGATTCCGGAACACTATGAATACAGAAATGAACGCGTCTGGATTCCTGAACGTGTAAAAGAAAAGTGGATACCGCCAAAATACGAATGGGTGCAGACCAGATATGGATGGCAGCAAATCTGTGTTCGTGAAGGTTTTTTTCGCAGAAATATAATCTCTGGACACTTTGAAATGCTCCGGGCACATGCATGGATTCCAGGACATTGGGCATAAAACAGCATGCCGTTAAAAAGGGAGATTGGAGAAATCAAATCGTTCAATCTCCTTTTTTTACAATAAAGGAAGGTACATAACACTGGAATTTTTAATAAGAATGAGAACCGGTTTAGACAGTCATAAATTCAAAATCTTCGTCAACATCTGCATCTATATTTTGAAAAAGGTCTATAATCCGGTGAACACTGGGCATATCTTTTTTACGTGTTGAAGACCCTGCATCGTAGCATCGTATAATTCCCCATACCTCATGTTTCCTGCCCTCATGGTTATGTCCATACAACAAAGCATCCACATTGCCATGTTTTTTCAGGGTATTGCCTAAATTCTCAGAATCCTTGAGTTCATGAAAAGGCAAAGGATCAAAAGGATGGTGATGGAAATAAACAACCCGCTTTTGGCATTCCTTAACTTCAGGATTACCTAATAATTTATCCAGTTGGGTCAGTTGTATATTCCCAATTTCGCCTTCAGCAAACAGTCTGTCATACCAGTGCAGTTCTTCTGCCATAGAATCCAATCCAATAAATGCAATAGTTCCAATAACATCCAGCTTTGGATAGACTATTTGAGGATCGCCATAAAAACATTCTTTAAAAATCGGAACAAACTTTTTGTAACCTAAACTACCGGTGCCATAATCGTGATTGCCCGGAACGACAAGAACAGAAAAACCGGCGGCTTCCAGTTTATTAAGATATTTGGCAGCAAGCTCATAATTTTCCGTTTGCGTTGCATCATTTACAATATCCCCGGTAATAACAACCACAAACTGTGAAGCAGGCATGCATTTAGCAATAATGTTATTAACAATTACATTAAATCTGCTAACCAGATCCTGTTTGACATAACCAAGATGTAAATCGCTAAGATGAATAATTTTTTTCAACAATAATTCCTTTTTGAATCATTTACTTTTTTATTACTCCCATTTCCTTCAACCTCACTTCCAGTGAATGCTCAGTAATAGGTTTAATTAAGTAACTTTCACAACCCTCTCTAAACGAAGACATAATATTTGAAATATCCTCCATTACTGTTATCATAATAATTAGCACGTGATTTGTGGATTCTTTCATTTTGTGGGCGTATTCCCATTCCTTTATTAATTCAACAGTTTCCTGCCCGGAAATCCCGGGCATTTCAATGTCCATTGTGATCAAATCATATGATTCACCTTTTTTATGAGCTTTTTCAAACATCTCAAATGCCTGTTCGCCGTCAAAAGCCTCATCACATTCACCGTATTCAGAGAGCAATTTTTTCAATTTCTCACGACTTACAAGCTCATCTTCCACTATCAATATTCTCATCTATCACCTCCTGAAAAAATACTTTCAATCGCTTAAATTCTTTTTCAAAGCTTTTCATACCATTGACTATATTATCAAAATTCTTAAACCGGCTCAACTCTTCAAGGCGCCTTGCTTCTTCAGCTAAAGGCATTGCAGCCAAAGTAGAAGCGCCTCCAATTATCTTATGTGCTTCCTTTCGTATTGTTTCAGCATCATTATTTCTTAAAGCTTCATGTATAACGTTGATTTGTGCTTCAACAGCCTTAATAAAATCCTGAACTACCCTGCTATGTAACGGCCGGTCTTTTTTGAATTCCTGCAAAGAATATTCGTAGTCTAACGGTTTTTCATTATCTGCTTCACGTAAAGCCTCCTTTGATTTATCCTTATCAAATATCTTGTGCCCATCCTTTCTACTTTCCCCAGAAAACACAAGCCATCTTACAACAGCTGATTGAAAAGAAGCTATATGAATAGGTTTAGTAAAAACATCATTCATACCAGCTTCAATTGATGCTTTCCAAGCACTTTCAGTTGCATCAGAGGTTAGAGCTATTATTGGAATATCCATACTGCGCGATTTACCAGAATTTCGAATTTTTCTTGTTGCTGTATAACCATCCATATCGGGCATTTGAAGATCCATAATAACAAGGTCATAATCCTGCTTTTGCACTGCCTGCACAGCTTGCAATCCATTTTCGACAACATCAACTTTGCACCCCATTTCTTCAAGATGCATTAACACTACTTCCCTGCCAGGGGAATAATCATCTACCAAAAGAACCCTTGCTGAAGATATTAATGCATCCTTAAACCCGGCCTCTAAATTGTCTATAGTATCTTCCTTGATAAGAGTCTCTTCTTCAATTCTGTCCGGTAAAACCTCCAGTGGTACAGTAAACCAGAAAATGCTTCCTTTGCCTTCTTCGCTTTCCAACCCAATTTCTCCGCCCATAAGCTTAACCAGATTTTTTGCTATTGTTGTACCTAATCCAGTACCACCGTACTTTTTTACTGTAGAATTATCTGCCTGCGAATAAACATCAAAAATTACCCCCTGCTTATCTTTTGGTATTCCAATACCTGTATCAGCAACTAAAAACTTCAAAGTAGCAATGCTATTCTCAATATGCACTAACTCAATGTCTAAACGTGTAAAACCTTTGCTGGTAAACTTAACGGCATTTCCAACAAGGTTTAGCAATATATGCCTTAATTGTTCTGCATCACCGCAAAAAGAGGAAGGAACACCTTCGCTGACCGAAATCCGAAATTCAACACCCTTTTTATTGGTTTCAATCCTGGCCATATCAACAATATAAGCCAACACAGCACTCAAATTGAATGGAAGTTTCTCAAGAACAATCTTCCCTGACTCTATCTTTGAGTTATCAAGCAAACTGCTGATAAGATTAACTAATTTTTCTGATATTGACAAAATTGAACTTGCCTGCTCATGGAGTTTTGTGATTTTACTGGATTTAAGAATAATTTCAGAATAACCAATAATTGCATTAAGCGGAGTACGTAACTCATGAGAGACATACGCAAGAAACCGACTTTTTGCATTGTTTGCAATTTCCGCATGTTCTATGGCCTTATGCATTTCAATTTCAGCTTTTTTACGTTCAACAACTTCTCTTGCAAGCTCGTTACGGGATATAGTTGTTTCCCTCAGATTGCTGGTCATTTTATTAAATGCAGATCCGAGTTCTCCTATCTCATCATGCCTTTTTACCTCTATCCTGACCTTCAAGTTTCCTTCGGCAAGTTTCCTTGTCATTTCAGTTAATTCATTAACAGGTTTGACAACATTTCTTACCAACATATTTGCAAATATAAAAATAAAAACAACGCCACAAATTGCTATTAAAGCTATATTCTTTTGCATACTGAAGACTAATTGATAAACTTCTGCTGCGTCTTGGATAAGTCCAATATGCCATCCCTGACCATCATAATCTTTATACCCGCGTAACAGTGAAAAAAACGCGATTCTCTGATGTTTATTAATCCCCATGAACTGAAAAACTCCAGAGCGTTCTGAAAGAATTGCATTTTTAAAATTTGCCGGAGTTATCTTAGTTAGAATTTTTTCCTTGTCAGGATAGGCAAT
>JAVCCS010000133.1 GCA_030765365.1 Candidatus Theseobacter exili | reverse complement strand
TTTTTCATTTTTTATTTCCTCCTCTTTCTGTTGCATATTATTATTATACTATACTACATCATTTCAATGAGGTACACGCGGTATATGACGATGATTGACCCACGAGTGATACATTCATATCACTTTGTAGATTCAATCTGTTGCTTACAAGCATAATGCACCAGCCAGCGACAGCATTTTGTCATATGTAACATGATATAGCCCGGAAGCTAATGGCCCCAAGCTATAAAAAATCTGTTAATAATTATTTCCCTCATTTTCATCATAAACTAAAAATTCTTGCCCCACCTCTTCTGGCTTAAAAGGACCTGATGAGTATATTCTTTCTGCGAAGCGTTTTTCACTATCTCTTAAATCTCCCCACTCTGACTGAAAATTATAGAGGGTGTCAAGGCTCTCTTTTTTCTCTGGTAAAAGTTCCCTGACCTTATTTGAGGCATTTCTATAACCCTTCTCTGCTGTAAATAAAAGCATGGCGTTCAAGGTCAGATTATCATTGGTTTTATCAGCACGATTTATCAGACTGTCCAATTGGTCTTCATGTTGTATATTTTCCAACTTGTTCATGATAACATCATATCTCACCAAATCTTTCTGATTGGGTGCGTACGCCTCCTGAAATAAGTCGCGTTTTAATGATTCTCTTTCGAGGTTCATATCAACTTTAAGCTGTGCATGAACTTTCGTGTACTTTTTGAAGGTTGCAGTTAATTCCTCACTTTTTCCAATCTCTGATAATTTCTCGTCTTCCCTAATTGCATCTCTTTCTTTCTTGAAGGCTTGGTTGTTCTTGTAAATCTTATCCATAAATTCTTTCATAGTTTCATCTGCTTTTTTCATTTTTTTCACCTCTCTCTTTTTTATTCTTTCTAATTCTTCATTTTTTTCTATTTTCAAGATTGCCTTATCAAAATTCTCAAATCTTTTTTCTAATTCTTTATTCACTTTGTTTCCTCCTTTTTTTATCGTACAATAAATCATACATCTGTTTTATTTCCTTGTCCTCTCCATGTGCTGCCTTTTCCCAATCAATATCATCTAAATCTGCATTCGTAACATGGGGTAGATTGACAAAATAAGCTCTCAACTTTTCCCTATCTTCATAACATTCGTCAATCTTCTTCTGCAGTCCGTCTATGAGTTGCCGTGCTATTTTTTTATTCATTCCAGTTCACCTCCCTCCTCTAAACTTTCCAATTTCCTCGATATCCTTTTCAACAATGATACATCCTTAATTTCATGCATTAAAATCTGTATGATTTGGGGCACCATTACTTGTATCACAACTTGCTGTCCTGTTTCTATTTCACCCATGAGCTTAGCCAATAGTTCCAAGTTCCCCCTCGCCTCTCTAATTGCAGTCAAAGCTATTCTCAAATCCCCTTCACGTTCTGCTCGTTTCATGATGGATAATGATTTTGTCTGTAACATTTTTACCTGGTCTAACAAGGAATCAGCTTGAGCCACTTCCTTAACTTCCTTTGCCTTTTTCAATGCCTTCGGCAGATGATATTTTTTATGACGTTTCACACTGTCCCATGGCAATCCATACCTTCTGGCTATATCAGAGATAGTACGAGTTTGTTGTGTCAATTCCTTATTGATCTTGGAGCAGTCTTTATGTGTGCAAACTTTACATGGTTGAGGCATTATATATCACCTTCTTTCTTTTGCTGTAATTAAACTTTGCCTCGGCGGCGGGCAATACTGATATGTTGTATTTATTCTTTATCAAAAATTTACCTCTCCTTTCCTTTAATGGGTACATCTATGCTTTGTTTTGAATATTCATAAAAGAAAAAATTTTCTTCTTCCATCAAAATTTATTTTGATGCCTAAATATTTTATTATTTATTTTAAAAATTATTTTATGTATTTTATATATATGTTTAATTAATACACATGCAATGTTCAATCAATACATGACCAATGTTTAATCAATACATCAACCAATGTTTAAATAATACACATGCAATGTTTAAATAATACACATTGGTCTATAAATGCTTTAACAATTGGCTTGGCTTCAAATATACCTTTGTACATGTTTCCATCCTTTCAATGAGTTTATATTTTTCAAGTTCCTTTATTACCATATTGATATGATCACTCGATATCCCAAATAAATTGCATAAAACAGTTAATGGTTCAATACACATATCCCATTTTCGGTTTCTGATGTATTCGTCATATTCCATTGTTTCATAATATTCATTGTCTTCATAATAGTTATATTCATCCAAGTTTTGCTTTGCAGTAATACGCATTGCAAGATACAAAGCCTTTGCCCTGGGATTTAACTTTGCCCATATGCCGTTATCAATGATACAAGTGTAGAAATAGATTATGTTTCCTTTGTTTTCTTCCAGTATAGGTTTCCGAAAAAACTGTACATTGTACATGTAAAAATGGCGAGCCCCTTCAATTATCATTTCCTTCGACAAAAGCTCGGCGGCTTCCAATTCTTCTAGACCTTTACATGCAGTGTTTTTGTTTATCCCAGCCATGAAAGCAATATTCTCCTGGGATATTTGAAAACTTTTATCCTCTACAAAATCTGCCTTTGAGCATAGAACTGGGTAAACAGCTAAAGCCGAATTGGAAAGATTATAAGCATGTATGTTTTTAGGAAGAGCTACAAATTTATATACATTCAATGTATCATCATACCTGTCTAAAAAACTAATCTGTTCGAGTTCATTATACATTTTACGGAAATCCTCCTTCGGACGTTCTCGTTTCTTCTGATTTTTTATATCTCTTATGATTTTACCTTTCATTTTACTGTCTCCTTTATCTCCTATATAAAAATGCTGGAGGAATCGGAGGAGATTTCACGTTTCGGCCGCTTAGCAAGTGCGACCTATCCCCCAGCAAAAACATCATCTTTTATTGCCGACCAAACGCTGAGAATTACTTTGGTTCTCATTTCTTTTTCCCTTCTTCGTTTTTTTTGGCATAGCTTCAAATTTATCTTTCGCCTCTGATATTGCAAGTAACCAGATGTGAGCAAATAACTGTTCAAGAGATAACTTATCAGGTGCAATTGTGAGAATGATTTCCCATTCACCATTTTTATTTTTTCGATGTTGATATGTTGGGGTTTCATCTTCCTGGAATAGCTGTGCTTGTTCCCTGATTTTCTTTAACGTCCACCTATTCCTAACTTTCTTTGACTTTACCAATTTTGCGGCCGCGTATGCCTCGTATAAAGTTATCCGGGGATATATAACCTTATTAGGGCCATTATATAAAGGTCCCGTGATTGCATCGACTTCTGCCCATCTTTGTAGGCTACGAGGATGAAGATAAAATCCTTCATCTTTTAAGATTTGCATGATTTCTTTTTTTTGCATAGCTCCCATAATTTTTCCAACCTCCTTTTTACCTATAAACAATTCATTAACACTATTATAATGGTATATATTGGAAATGTCAATGAATCCTTGCATAGAATCATGTCTGTAACCTCGTATATGACAGAATAAGGACCTTAACTGTAATACTGGTACAATTATATTATTTACACGAGCAATCTACAAATGGCGATTATACGTGATTTCAATTGGTTTTATTTATCTCCTAAGTAGAACCGTTATCAAATACAATCAAATCGCAGATATCTATGTATAATATTCAAGAAACAACCCATTTTGATGTGGTTTATGCAATGATTTTTACCTGTAAAAACGAAAATCAAGCTATTGGCGGGTTTGAGGGTGTTCTGCATTATCACAAAATAAACATTTTGTATAATGT